>QFQM01000018.1 GCA_003243255.1 Flavobacterium psychrophilum
AGCAAGACGTTCATAAAATGCAGGAGAATATATGTTTTTAAGGGCGCTCATGGGATAGTAGTTTATATAGCAAACATACTTTAATTATTGCAAATGATGATTTTTTGAAATGATATATAATTAAAAGTTATACCACAGAGATTCACAAAGAAGGCGCAAAGATTCGCTAAGTTTTTAGTAAAGAAGCTCACAAAGTTCTACTGCCTTAGGCAGGATTCTCAGAGGACTCAGCATAAAAAAATCTTTGTGTGACTCTGTGCCTTCTTCGCGTAGCTTTGTGTAATAACTCTAATGCAAAATAAAAACCCTCCGTTTTAGGAGGGTTTTGAGTATAGAAATTTGTAAAATCTTAGTGGCTCTTCTGAAGCTTGCCATAAGCATGCTCCAAAGCATTTTTCATTTTATCGGCTGCGCCTTTAATAGCTTTTTCAACTGAATCGGCGTGGTTTGTTGTTGCAAGTGGGTTAAGCCCCATTGCATGCACCTCGATAGTGCAGCGTTTGTCGTCCGGTCCTGTTTTTTCGCCGTTCTCATCGGCAAGGTGTACCGATACACCTGTTATCTTATCGTCATATCTTTTTAATGTTTCGTTTATTACCTGAGTGAAATAATTTTCTATTCTTTCATGACCGTTATCTTTACAGTCAATGTTAAACTGAATCTGCATGCTAATTGAATTTTATGGTTATTGTAGTAGTAAATTTAGCGAATTTTCAGTCGATAAAGAAACAAATTTGGATAAGATTAATATTTAATCGTTCTATAACACCATAGAAAAAATAAATCGAAATATGTTTTGTAGAATATACCGATTGGTATAATTTTGTAGTGTAAAAATGAAGATGCCATGATGAGCAAAGCCGAAAAGACACGACAATATATTGTAGAGAAAACTGCACCCATCTTTAACAGGAAGGGTTTTGCAGGGACATCTATAAATGATATTATCGAGGCTACAGGGCTTACTAAAGGCAGTATTTATGGTAATTTTGAAAGCAAGGATGAGGTTGCCCTGGCAGCTTTTGATTATAATTACGGACTTGTGTCTTCCATGATCAAAGCCAAGATGGCTACCAAACCGCATACTATAGATAAGCTGAAAGTATACCTTTCGGTATTTTCAGATTTTGTGAACCTACCTGCACTGCATGCGGGATGCCCGGTCCTCAATACCTCGGTGGAGTGTGATGATACCCACGGACAATTAAGAGCTAAAGCGGTGGGTGCCATAGAGAACTGGTATGCCAATATTGAAAAAGTTATTACCGATGGGGTAGAAGCCGGACAGATTAAACAGGGTACTAATGCCAAAGATTTTGCAGGAGCATTTATAGCTCTTATTGAAGGAGGTATAATGCTGGCAAAGGTTACAGGAAAGATGCAGGGACTTAAGGCTGCTGTAAAACAGGGCGAAAAAATGATACAGGATATAGCAACCTAAAATTTTTTACCATAAAATATACCGATTGGTATATTTTTTAAATGTATGATGTTGTAATTAATAAAAGAATATATATTTTTTTGAGACAAAATATACCGATTGGTATAAAACTAAAAATTATGAAAGATGTATTTATAGTTTCGGCAAAAAGAACACCTATTGGAGGCTTTCTTGGAAACCTTTCAGGTTTTACCGCAACAGAACTGGGAAAGATAGCTATTGAGGGTGCGCTGGCACCAACTAATATTCCCTTAAATGAAATAGACTCTGTTTATATGGGTAATGTGCTATCGGCTAATCTGGGACAGTCACCCGCAAGGCAGGCGGCTAAGTTTGCAGGGATAGACGACCAAACTGATGCCACAACTATTAATAAGGTATGTGCTTCAGGAATGAAGGCGGTGATGCTTGGCGCCCAACAGATACAATTAGGTGTCGATAATGTAGTGGTTGCAGGAGGTATGGAAAGCATGAGCAATGTTCCGCATTACATACAGCAGCGCGTGGGTAACAAAATGGGTCATAGCCTGCTTACCGACGGTTTGCTGAAAGACGGTCTTATCGATGTGTACAATAACTTCCATATGGGTAATGCTGCCGAAATTACAGTACGTCAATATAATATATCACGAGAGCAGCAGGATGCTTATGCGCTTAAGTCGTATGGCAGGGCTGCCAAAGCCTTTGAAGAAGGAAAATTTGATAGTGAGATCATTACGATAGATATAAAACAGAAAACAGGAGTTGTAACCATCAACAAAGATGAGGATGTATACAAACTTATTGCTGATAAAGTCCCAACGCTTAAACCTGTATTCGAAGAAGAGGGAACCATTACCGCTGCCAACGCCAGTAACCTTAATGATGGCGCAGCTGCTGTACTATTAGCTTCTGCCGAAGCAGTGGAAAAATACAACCTGAAACCCATTGCAAAAATAATAGGTTATGCCGATGCAGCCCAGGCTCCGGAGTGGTTCACCACAGCACCGTCACTGGCGATACCAAAAGCACTTGCACAAGCAGGATTGTCTCAGGATGATATCGATTATTTTGAGATCAATGAGGCATATTCGGCAGTGATACTGGCTAACCGACAAATATTAGGCATAGCACCCGAAAAAATAAATGTTTACGGCGGAGGTGTTGCTATGGGGCATCCTATAGGTGCTTCGGGAGCAAGAATAATTGCTACGCTTACTTCAGTGCTTGCGCAGGAAGGCGGTAAATATGGCGTTGCAGCCATTTGTAATGGCGGCGGTGGCGCTTCGGCACTAGTAATAGAAAACCTAAAAAAACAATAATATGTTCTCAGAAGCAGCACAATTTCTTAAAGACAGGGTAGGTACAGAAGTTACCGATTCTTTATCGCCTTTCATGAGCTGGCTAAAGCCGATAATGCTTGAGGTAAATGAAGGTAATCTTCGCTTTCAGTACACAGTACGCAAAGAAATGACCAACCCGTTTCGCACACTGCATGGCGGTGTAACCGCAGCTATTATAGATGATGCTATTGGTGCAACATTAATATCATATGGTGAGCCTTACTTCTATGTATCGGTTAACCTGGTTATCGATTATTTGTCGGCAGCAGTTGAGGGTGATGTCATTATTGCCGAGACGAAAGTGGTTAAAAAAGGAAAGCAATTGGTAAATGCGGAATGTGAAGTTTGGAATGCCGACCATTCAAGGCTTATTGCAAGGGGATATACTAATCTGCTGAAAACAGAAATTAAAAAATAAACAATGAAAAGAGTAGCTGTAACAGGGCTTGGAGCCATAACGCCGCTTGGTAATTCGGTAGCAGAATTCTGGGAGAATATCCTTGCCGGAAAAAGCGGCGCAGGACCTATAACCAAATTTGATACTGCAAAGTTCAAGACCCATTTTGCCCACGAGGTAAAAGGGTTTGATGTTGAGCAATATGTTGAGAAAAAAGAAGCACGTAAATATGACCTGTTTACGCAATATGCCATTGCTGCTGCCGATGAGGCCGTGAAAGATGCAGGACTGGATTTTGCAGCCATGCCGCAAAACGAGCGTTTTGACGTAGGTGTGATATGGGCATCGGGCAATGGTGGTATCAGCACATTTGAAGAGCAGCTTCAGGAATTCAATTCAGGCGATGGTACACCACGATTCAATCCGTTCTTTATCCCTAAAATGATCATCGATATTGCTGCAGGGGTGCTGTCTATCCGTTATGGATTGCATGGCCCTAACTATGCAACGGTATCGGCCTGTGCATCATCCAATACAGCGATTATCTCCGCTTTCGATACCATTCGCCTTGGTAAAGCTACTATTATGATAGCCGGAGGAAGCGAAGCTGCAATAACACCTGCTTCAATAGGAGGGTTCAATGCTTCGCAGGCACTGTCTAAGCGTAATGACAGTCCGCAAACAGCGTCGCGTCCGTTTGATGCCGACAGGGATGGTTTTGTAGCCGGCGAAGGTGCCGGTGCGTTGATTCTGGAAGACTGGGATCATGCGGTGGCGAGAGGAGCAAAAATATATGCCGAGATAGTAGGTGGCGGAATGGCTGCTGATGCCTATCACCTGACGGGTACACCTGCCGATGGACTTGGTGCGGCACTTGGAATGCAAAAAGCATTGGCGGATGCCGGTTTATCACCTAAAGACATCAACTACGTTAATGCGCACGCAACCTCTACGCCTGTTGGTGACCTAAGTGAGCTGAATGCGATACATACTGTTTTTAACGGGCTTGATGTAGCTGTAAGTGCTACCAAGTCAATGACCGGGCACCTGTTAGGGGCAGCAGGTGCTATAGAAAGTATCATCAGTGTGCTGGCGGTTAAAAATGATATAGTGCCACCTACAATTAATGTAGAGCATGTAGATCCTGCCATACCCGAGGGACTGCACCTGGTACTTAACACGCCCGAAAAAAGAAACATACAGTATGCACTTAACAACACCTTTGGTTTTGGAGGGCATACAGCAACGTCGATATTTAAAAAAGTTATAGAGTCGTAAAGTCGAAAGTCATAAAGTTGCAAAGTCGCAAAGCTTTGTGTCTTTATGGTAAAAACAATAATATATAAGTTCTAAAACAATGAAAACAACAGGAAATACAATGTTAATAACCGGTGGTAGTGCCGGTATAGGATTAGAGATGGCACGCCAGTTTGTGGCACTTGGTAATAAAGTGATCATTACCGGAAGGGATGGGGAAAGACTAAAAAAAGCTGCTGCCGAACTGGGGAATGTTACAGCAATCAATTCAGATGTAAGTGATGCCAAGAGTGTAGAAAGTTTGGTTAATCGTATTACAACCGAATTCCCTGAGTTGAATGTGCTGATAAACAATGCAGGGCGCGCCGACATTCATCATCTGGCGGACGGAAACCAAAAGGCTTATAAAATTGCCTCTTCCGAAATGGAAACCAACTATCTTTCGGTGGTACGCCTTACAGAAAAGCTTTTGCCTGTGCTTACGGCACAAAAAGAAGCCGCTGTAGTTAATGTGTCGTCTATAGTGGCTTTTGTGCCTACACAGCATTTGCCTACCTATGGTGCTACTAAAGCAGCATTACATTCGTATACAAAATCGTTAAGGCTTGCACTTAGGGATTCTTCTGTAAAAGTATTTGAACTGATGCCTCCGTTAGTGAATACAGCGCTTTCTGCTGCGATAGGCGGAGAAAATGGTATTGCACCATCAGTACTTGTAGATGATCTTGTGAATGCGTTTGGTGCCGACAGGTTTGAAGTTCGTACCGGACAGACCGAAGATATTTACAGGCTTAGCCTTGCCAACCCTGAACAGGCATTGTTGGTTATGAACGGGCTATCCTAAGGCAACCCGGCTTAATTGCCGTCTATATATATTCATCTATTCTGTGAACAGTCCCGTCATAAGCGGGACTGTTTGTTTATTCTTAAATTTTTGGCGTAAGCCTGAAACTATTGCGCAAACTTTTGCATCTTTGTAAGACAGCAATCACGGAATATATCATGAGGCATTTACTTCTGCTAGTACTATTTTTTTCGGGTCTTTCGGCAACGGCGCAGATATTTGAGCCCAAAGTGCGCGACACTATAGAAAAAGACAGTGTAGCACCGGTTTTTGATGCCAAGTACCGCGAAGACCAGTTTTATGCGTCGTTATCCTATAATATCGTTCAGGAAAAGCCACAGGACTATTCTCAGTATGCTTTTTCTACCGGAATTACAGCGGGTTTTTTAAGGGATATGCCTATCAACAAAAACCGAACCTATGCTGTGGCTCTGGGACTTGGGTATTCCTACAATAATATTAAGCATAATATGCTTGTAGAAAACCTTAATGGGGCTAATGTTTACCGGACTGTCCCTGAAGGCAGCTTTGATAAGAACAAACTGGTATTGCACTACCTTGAGATACCGTTAGAATTGCGCTGGCGAAACAGTAACCCTATTGATCATGAATTCTGGCGTGTTTACCTGGGCTTTAAGGTGAGCTGGCTTTTTGCAGATAAAGCATTGTACAAAAACGGTAATGAACCTGATATAAAAATTACAGGCGATAAGAACCTGAACGATTTTGTATATGGGGCTTATATCGCTGCCGGCTGGAATACCTGGAATTTTTATGCCTATTACGGACTCACACCCATTTACAATAACGCCCCTATTGCCGAAAAAGAAGACAAGCTTAAGCTACGTTCATTAAACATAGGGCTTATGTTCTATATTCTGTAATGGATATACTACTGCGCAAACATATAGAAAAGATAGTATCACTTACTGACGATGAGTTTGCGTTAGTACTTTCGCATTTTACTTCAAAAAAATATAAAAAGCATCAGTTCCTTATACAGGAAAGCGAACCTGTACTGTATTCCTATTTTGTAGTTTCGGGACTCTTAAAACTTGTGCATACCGATGCTTCCGGCAAGGAGCATATCGTATCCTTTGCGATGGAAGACTGGTGGGAAAGCGATTTTCAGGCTTTTCACAATCAGTCGAGGGCTACCATGTCGCTGGAATGCCTTGAAGACACCGAAGTGTTTTGCCTTACGCTTGAAGACTACAAAAGCCTGTGTTCCCAACTTCAGAAGATGGAATATTTTTTTCTGGAAAAGGCTAACAGAGGTCACATCGGTTCGCAGCAACGCATTTTATCGCTTATTACCAGTAACGCCAAAGAACGCTATGAGCAATTACTTAAGCGTTACCCTTCTTTATTACAAAGGGTTCCAAAATCCATGATCGCTTCCTATCTGGGTGTTTCGCGCGAAACCCTGAGCAGGCTTACCAATTAGCGTGATAAACCTCACATCATATCTGTGACGAATGTCATAGGTAACAGCCATCCTTTCTTTGCAATTTTGCAGTGTAACTATTTCAGTTTTAAACATGAAAAACACAGCAAAAATTTTAGCATTTATAGTATTAACGGTTATGCCTGTACTGGCACAAACCAAAAACGCAAAGCAGATGGAAAAAAGAGAATTCAGTCCGTGGAAATGGCAGGACGAACGCAGCTATGTTCAGGCTGTTGAGGTAAAGAATGTTCAGGGAACATTATATGTTTCTGGCCAGGCGGCAGTGCATGCCGATGGTACTTCCAGTACCGCCGATATGAAAAGCCAGCTGGAGGAAGCGATAGCAAATTTAGAGAAGGTTATTAGCCATGCAGGTTACGATCCTAAGAATATTGTGAGGTTAACCATATACACAACTTCAACAGAAGAGCTGTGGCCTAATTTCCCTATTCTTCAGGAGTGGATCGCAAAACACGGCATTAAGCAGGCAACCACGCTCATGGAGGTGAAAACCCTTTTCGAGACCTTAAAAGTAGAACTCGAAGCTACGGTTGTAAAATAAAACAATAACGGGGCTGTCTCCAAAGTGCTTTAATAAGCATTTTGTCATCCTGACGAAGGAAGGATCTCTATTAATCAATAAGTTGAGATTCTTCACTTCATTGCATTACGTTCAGAATGACACTTTTAAAACAGCTCCGTTTATTTTTTGGCGTAAGCGGTAAACTTTTGCATCTTTGTAAGACATGATAATCTTATGAGTATAAAGCTCCGCGAACATATAGAAAAGATCGTACCGCTAACCGATGATGAGTTTGCCTTTGTGCTTTCGCATTTTACCTTTAAAAAACTGAAGAAACACCAATATCTCATTCAGGCTGGTGATACGGTGGATAATTCTTATTTTGTAGTTTCCGGACTTATAAAGGCATCCTATACCGATGAAGCCGACAAAGAGCACATACTTCAGTTTGCTATGGAAGACTGGTGGGTAAGCGATTATCAGGCCTATCATTATAAAACACCGGCTACGCTATCCCTTTCCTGTCTTGAGGATACCGAAGTATTATGCCTTTCCTGCGAGAACAGCGAAAAGTTATGTGCCGAACTTCATAAGGCAGAGCATTTCTTCAGGCGCAAGGCCAACTTTGGCTATGTTGCCCTGCAACAGCGCATATTATCATTGCTTACCACAAGTGCCAAAGAGCGTTACGAACAGATGCTAAGGCAATATCCTTCACTTTTTCAGCGTGTTCCTAAAACCCTGCTGGCTGCTTATCTTGGCGTTACCCGCGAAACCCTGAGCAGGCTTTCTTCATAAAGCGTGATTCAGGTCACAGTATATTTGTGATGTAGATCAAACGCTTCTTTTGTCCTTTCTGCCGAACTTTGTACTATAAATTTTCAACCATTACAAAATGAAAAATATAGCAAGAGTTCTGGTAATACTATTAATAAGCACTGTACCGGCATTGGCACAGGCTAAGAAAGCAAAACAAGTGGATAAGAAGAAAATACTGTTCGTGGTTACAAGCCATGACAAAAAAGGAAGCACCGGCGAATCTACAGGTTTTTACCTTGGTGAGGCGGCACATCCGTGGGAAGTACTGCACAATGCAGGTTACACTATTGATTTTGTGAGCCCAAAAGGCGGAAAAGCACCTGTTGATGGTTTTGATCTTAAAGACCCTGTAAATAAAGCATTTTGGGAGAATGCCGAGTACCATAACAAAATAGAAAATACTTTAAAACCTTCTCAGGTTAACCCTGCAGACTATGCTGCAATTTACTATGCAGGCGGACACGGTGCCATGTGGGATTTTGCCGATAATGCCGAATTGCAAAAAATTGCTGCTGCAATCTATGAAAAAGGAGGAGTGGTTGGTGCTGTTTGTCATGGTCCTGCCGGATTGGTCAATATCAAATTGTCTAATGGTAACTACCTTATCGACGGGAAAAAGATAAACGCTTTTACCAATGAAGAGGAAGAGGCTGTAGGGCTGACTAAAGTTGTGCCCTTCCTGTTAGAAGACGGACTGAAAGCCCATGGTGCTAAATTTGAGAAATCAGGAATGTGGCAGCAGCATGTAACGATTGACCAAAGGGTTGTAACCGGGCAGAATCCTCAATCTGCAAAAGGAGTAGGGGAAGCACTATTAGCCGAATTGAAAAAGAAATAAATAATGATGCTTAAGTGAAAAGCGCTGTATCGGGAAACCGGTACAGCGCTTTTTTTATAACCCAAAGAATCAAATGTTAGTCCTGATAGTTGTATCGGGCAGAGAATTTTCCGTCGGTAACGGTAAGGAATTCACCACTTTCGGAATTTCTAAGCACTCCCGAAAAAGTACCTTCTACACCCCAGTCAGCAAGGGTAGTAATGGTCATGGTAAAACCTGACCCATCTGATCCATCACCAGTATAAACTGTAGTGCCGATAATGTCTCCGTTGTCATCCAGGTTCTGGATGTAATAGTTTCCGTGAAGCTCAGAATCTGCCGATGTATACGTTTCACCCTGAACAGCTCCTTCTTCCGATACGAGCTGAAAACCAAATCCGGGAGAAGTAAGATCATCGGTCAGATGCCCGCCAATGGTTACAAAATGGATGATTTCTTCAGAGGGAGGGTCGTTAGCGTTTACCTGTCGGCTAAAATCATAGTCGGTACCATTGATTTTGCAGGTCAGGTAACCTTTTGCAGCAGGATTTGTGCTTCCTCCGTCATCATCGCCGCAGCCAACTACCAATAAAGAAAAAACAAGTAATAGTAAAGGTGATTTTCTAAAAATGAAGTTGGTTAATTTCATGTTTTGTAATTTTAATTATGTGATAAAAATATTACAAAGCATGGGTTTTTGAAAATTGCAACAGCTTATCGTGCATTAAAAACCATAGTATTGTGTTAAGGATGTTTTAAAATAAAAAACGAATCGTTTGCCTGTGGATTTTGAGCAGGATTGGGCGAAGGAGGGTTTAACTTTTAATTAACTTGTTGATTAATTCCCTACGGGAAAACTTACCGTCTTCTGATTCATTTCTACCAACATTATTTCCCTAACGGGAAATGTATAAGCGCACAATATCGTGTAGCGATTTAATGATGGTAGTGATGTTTTTGGAGTAGATTGATAGAGCCTGAAAGGCTCAGATATAATAACCGGAGGCAGCGCCTTCGGGTTTTAAACCGCTGGTACCAGCCATATAAACCAAAGCCCTACCTGAGGCACAATACCTATAAGTGCGCCCAGCAATACTTCACTTAGCGAATGCGAACGGGCAGCCATACGCGATGAGCCAACTATACCCGTGCACACTACCAGTAACGCTATGAGGTACAGATAAGAGATATGGTAATAGGATGATATGCTGATTACAAATACGGTAAGCGAGGAGGTAGCCATAGTATGCAGGCTTGGGCTGAAATTAGCCAATACCAGTGCAAGGCTAATCACGGTGCTTATTAATACGCCGGTAAAGTAATAGTACAGTTCGGGGATAACGACTATCGAGAGGCTGTACTTTATGAGGAAGAGTATCAGAAGGGCATAAATAGCCAGTGGCAGCCTTCGTTCTTTGGGTGTAGGGAGCTTCGATTTCATTTTGCCGAGCGAACGCAGCAGATAGAATATTGACATTGGCAACAATACAGTAAGTATCAGTACCTGAATAAAGGCAAGGTAAATTTCGTGCTCGTAGAAAAAGCTGTTGGCCACCACAAAGTAAAACAGCGTGGCATATACCGGCACAAACAGCGGATGGAAAATATAGGAGAAGAGAGCCAGAAATTTTCTCATGGGCAACTATATTTTCTTTCTCATCCTGGCAACAGGAATATCGAGCTGTTCACGGTATTTGGCAATCGTACGTCTTGCGATGGGGTATCCTTTGTCTTTAAGTATTTCGGCAAGTTTGTCGTCAGGAAGCGGTTTGCGTTTGTCCTCTTCGCTGATAACGGTTTCCAGTATTTTCTTGATCTCAATGGTTGATACATCTTCACCCTGATCGTTTTTCATGGCCTCAGAGAAGAATTCCTTTATCAGCTTAGTGCCATAAGGAGTTTCTACATATTTGCTGTTAGCCACACGTGAAACGGTAGATATGTCAAGCCCAATCATATCGGCAATATCCTTAAGGATCATCGGTTTCAGCTTGGCTTCATCACCATCAAGGAAGTATTCCTCCTGATAGTGCATAATGGCATTCATGGTTACAAACAATGTTTCCTGGCGTTGGCGGATAGCATCAATGAACCATTTTGCCGAATCCAGTTTTTGTTTGATGAACTGAACCGCATCTTTTTGAGCGTTACTCTTGTCGCGGCTGTCCTTATAGGTTTGCAGCATTTCCTGATAGTCTTTAGAAACGTGCAGTTCGGGAGCATTACGCCCGTTAAGGGAAAGTTCAAGCTCGCCGTCTACAATACGGATGGCAAAATCAGGAACCACATGCTCTACAGCTTTGGTGTTGCTTTCATAAGCCCCTCCCGGTTTCGGATTCAGGCGTTCGATCTCGTCAATGGCAGCACGAAGCTGATCCTGAGTGATGTCGTATTTCTGCAACAGCTTGTCGTAATGCTTTTTGGTAAAGGCGTCAAACTGGTGCTCAATAATATCAGTGGCAAGCGCTACCGAAGCGGTAGGTGTCTTGTGTTTCAATTGTAATAAAAGGCATTCCTGAAGGTCGCGCGCACCCACACCTGATGGTTCGAGTTCGTGGATGATGTGCAGTATGCGTTCGGTAGTCTTTTCATCGGTATAAATACCCTGTGTAAAAGCCATATCATCAACAATATCAGGGATGCTGCGACGTATATACCCCATGTCGTCAATACTGCCGACAAGGAATTCGGCAATCTCACGCTCTTCGTCAGAAAGGATGAAAGTATTCAGCTGTTCGATAAGGTTCTGGTGAAAGCTTACAGGTGCGGCAAACGGCATGGTGCGATCTTCGTCATTGTCGCTGTAGTTGTTCGCCTGGGTTTTATAGCTGGGAATTTCGTCGTCGCTCAGGTATTCGTCTATGTTGATCTCGTCGGCATCAATGCGCTCGTTGTCATAATCATCATAGTCGTCAAAATCCTCAGTAGTATCGTACTCGTCCTTTTCATATTCATCTTCCTTACCGCTTTCCAGGGCAGGGTTTTCGACCATTTCTTCTTTAAGGCGTTGCTCAAAAGCCTGTGTAGGCAATTGTATCAGCTTCATCAGCTGAATTTGCTGCGGCGATAGTTTCTGGGATAATTTAAGTTGTAAGTTCTGCTTAAGCATAGATAAACACAGTCATTTTTACAGTATAAAATTACAAAAAACGAGCCGTAATTGCTAAGTCTTTTTAGATAAAATTATAATAGGGTGGTTATGAGGTATAATTTTTGATAAGTCGACCGTGTAATTATTTAATTCTTTCGGCGGTAAATTCGTCTGCAATTACATAAGATTGTCCCAGATTATATTCGTATGGACTTACATCTGAATTGCCAAACATCAATAATTTTGAATTGGGTTTGTTAGCATATCCTTTGTCTTCACCCGATGAACGTTCTATGATTTTAAAAGTCAGATTTTGTTCTTCACAAATTGTTTCAAGACTTTTTGCCAATGAGAAAGGTATTTTAGTTGTAAACATACCTTTATGTATAAGATTCATAAATCCACGGAATAAATCATGAAAAGCTAACCAACCGCCGGTTTCAGCTTCAAGAAGCTGTACTAACTGATAAACAAATTGGTTAAAGTCTTTAGGTGTTCCGGAAATGTCACAGTACAACTCATCATTATGATATAGCCATAATAAAGGATGATCATCTAAAATTTTCATTTTGACATAGGGCATCATTATATCGAAATCAAAACCGTAAACGCTTTCAGTATTTACACAGGTAATTTTCCATTCTTCATATTCAACAAAATGATCATAGCTTATTTGGTTGATAGATGTCGTAACACTAAAGATTTGCTTAGACGCTTTATAATGATATGATTCGAGTTTAAAATCACAATCATGATAAAATTCTTTAAGATTTGTTCTTCTGATAAGTTCTTCTATCATTTTATGAAGTTTGAGTTCTGAATAAAAATAAAGAAAAAAAGCACCACAATATAAACTATAATGCTTGTGATATTATTGTAAGAATTCTGATTAAAATTTGGTTGTTGTGACAGACGTTGCAGTGCAACGTCTCTACCCTGAATTTTAAGGGTATTACGCGATTTACTCATTAATACCTTTTGTAAATATGTTGTATTGCAACGTCTGTCGTCAATTAGAAAATAAAAAAAAGCCTCACATTTCTGCGAGGCTTCTCAATACTGTTATCTCAATTCTCACTGCTGAGAAAAAAATTAAAATTCAGCGTTCTGTGGTGTTCTTGGGAAAGGAATTACATCACGGATGTTACCCATACCGGTTACGAATAATACAAGACGCTCGAAACCAAGTCCGAAACCAGCGTGAGTAGCTGTTCCGAAACGACGGGTGTCAAGATACCACCAAAGCTCTTTTTCGTCGATGCCAAGCTCAGCGATCTTCTCAAGAAGTACGTCAAGGCGCTCTTCCCTTTCAGAACCTCCAACGATCTCTCCGATACCCGGGAACAGGATGTCCATAGCACGTACGGTTTTCTTGTCGTCGTTCAGCCTCATGTAGAATGCTTTGATGTTCGCAGGGTAATCGAATAATATTACTGGCGATTTAAAGTGTTTCTCTACAAGGTAACGCTCGTGCTCACTTTGTAAATCGGCACCCCACTCTTCAATGATATAGTTGAATTTTTTGTTCTTGTTTGGCTTACAGTTTTTAAGGATATCAATAGCCTCAGTATAGCTTACACGCTTAAAGTTGTTTTCCAGTACAAACTGAAGTTTCTCTAACAAGCCCATTTCGCTACGTTCAGCCTGTGGTTTTTGTTTTTCCTCATCAGCAAGACGCTGGTCAAGGAATTTTAGGTCGTCCTGGCAACGGTCCATCGCATATTTGATCACATACTGAATGAAATCCTCAGCAAGGTCCATGTTGTCGTCAAGGTTGTTGAAAGCAACTTCAGGCTCTACCATCCAGAATTCTGCAAGGTGGCGTGATGTGTTAGAGTTCTCAGCACGGAAAGTTGGTCCGAATGTATAGATCTGACCCAATGCCATTGCAAAAGTCTCACCCTCAAGCTGACCCGATACGGTAAGGTTAGTTTCCTTTCCGAAGAAATCCTGTTTGTAGTCTACTTTTCCTTCTTCGTTCAGTGGTGGGTTGCCTACAGGAAGCGACGTAACCTGGAACATTTCACCTGCACCCTCGGCATCCGATCCGGTAATGATAGGTGTGTTCACATATACGAAACCTTTCTCCTGAAAGTACTGGTGGATAGCAAATGACAGTACCGAACGTACCCTCATGATAGCGCCAAATACGTTAGTACGCACACGTAGGTGAGCATTCTCACGAAGGAATTCCAACGAGTGTTTTTTAGGTTGCATAGGGAATTTCTCAGGATCTGAATCTCCAAGTATCTCTATGCTTTTAGCCTGTATCTCATATTTTTGTCCAGCACCCTGGCTTTCTGCAAGGTTACCCTTAACAGCAACAGCGGCACCGGTAGTTATTCTTTTTAAAGTTTCTGCGGGTGTATTTTCAAAGTCAACAACACACTGGATATTATTTATAGTAGATCCGTCGTTAAGGGCTATAAACTGATTATTCCTAAAAGTTCTTACCCATCCTTTTACTAATACATCATCAACAGGCTTCGCGCTGTTCAGCAGGTCTTTAACTTTTGTGTGTTTCATTTTTTAAAATTTAAACTTGTTTTATGGAAAATGCCCCATTTTAATGTCTTAAGAGGCAAATGCCTGCAAATGTAGTAAAAAGCGCAAAAAGGTGTATTTAATATCAGCCACGAATTACACTAATTTTCGCAAATTTGTTTTTGAGTGAACATTTGACAAAGTATGCCACTTAGAGTAATGATGCATATAATTTAACAAATGTAAAATAGTGGTGGCCTTGTTAATAATACCTTTGTGTAAAATATAACCGTTATGAACTGGATATTACTTATTATCGCAGGCTTGTTTGAAGTGGGTTTCGCCTCATGCCTTGGAAAGGCTAAAGAAACGTCCGGCACAATCTCTAATTACTGGATGGGGGGGATTTTTCGTGTGTCTTACTATCAGTATGGTTTTGCTGTATAAGGCTACCCAAACACTGCCTATAGGTACAGCCTATGCGGTATGGACAGGTGTTGGTGCTGTGGGTACGGTACTGGTAGGTATTTTTGTGTTCAAAGAGCCATCCGACTTCTGGAGGTTGTTTTTCCTGACTACGCTTATCGCTTCAATTATAGGATTGAAGTTTGTCTCGGCGCATTAGTTAGTCGAATAACACTGAAGGTTTATTCATAGCGCAATGGCCTCACCCCCAGCCCCTCTCCAAATGAGAGGGGAGCGAGAGGTGCTAAATATTTTTTTCGGACAATACTGTTTTGATCTTTTCTAAAACAGTATTAATATCTTTTGAGACTTCTTCGTTGCTAAATCGGATAACCTTGAAGTTATATTTTATTTCTAATTCTAAAGTTCTGTTTTCATCGAACTCTTTTTGTTCAGGGGTATTATGGTAGTTTCCGTCGATTTCGACAATTAATCGTTTTTCAATACATACAAAATCAGGAATGTAACCTCCAACAGCATGCTGTCTCCTGAATTTGTATCCAAGTTTACGATTTCTCAAACAGTTCCATACTAATATCTCGGATTGGGTGCCTTCTTTGCGATTATTCTTTCCAAGCTGAATTAGTTCTTTTGCTTTAAGATTATCAACTGTCATATAGCCAGGAGGAGTGTTGTTCGCTCCCCTCTCCTTTGGAGAGGGGTCGGGGGTGAGGCCATTATCGAAATCGTGGATGTCTGTCATAGTAATTCTAAAACAAATTCAGCACAAACGTTATCTTCACCGCGATGTTTTTCTCGAACTGTGGTAACTGATACGGTCCGTAGCGGTAAAAGGCTGATATGCCCGCAATGCTTAAAATCTCATTAAGCTCTACGCCACTTTCATAATAGCCTTTTTCGAGGGTGTTAAAGCCTATGCCTAAATGGTCGGCTTTGTTTTCCATTGAGCCCCAGGCCGCACGGGTAACCAGTACCGGTGCCATTTTCAGCTTCCCGGATATGGTGAATTTTCTGAAGGCGTGTTTAAGCTGTCCGGTTATGTACTGGCTCGAGAAGAACTCATTGAAGTACATCGTCTCAAAACCGTTCTTACTTGCAAAATTGATACGGGCTATTACGCCATCCTTACTCAGGTTGTTGGGCGAAGTACTGTACAAATGCGTAAGCGGAATATTGCCAAGGGCAACCCCGGTCTGTATCAGTGCCGATGTTTTTTGTCCGTTCAGGTATTTCTGTTCATACTCGGCTCTTGCATCAAGTTTACTGAAGGTAAGGTCGCTGTCAAGCATCCCGGCTATGGATTGAGAGTACTGGAAGGCAAACTTCGGATAGCGTTTTTCTGTTTCGATCCTTCCTGTAGGAGTCTGCATAAAATCACTGAAAGGATTCCACTGCACAGATACCGTTGCTGTGGTCAGGTAAAACAGGCTGTATGGTTTACCGTCGGGTACATAGCTATAGCCAAATTTCGGGTCGATACGGCTGCGTTCCAGCTGCCAGCGACTCTCGGTTTTCGGTAGTATTTTAGTTTCTATATACCCCATATACGTTTGGTGGTTATAGAAGGTAAGAAGGTTAAGGAGCCTTGGGTCATAAATTTTAAAGACCTTTTTATCGGTAGCAAAAGAGGTACTTGCAAGCTCTGTAATGTCGTCGGTATAGGAAAAGCCTATCCATGAGTTTGAGAAGTTGCC
Source organism: Flavobacterium psychrophilum (assembly GCA_003243255.1). The sequence continues at coordinate 16,566 of QFQM01000018.1, forward strand.
TACACGCACTGCTGCACCCAGGCCATATTTAAACGTACCATCTTTAGTACCATAGGCACCGTAGCCGCTCAGCCTGAATGTCTCTGCAAATTTATTATTGGTCACGAAGCCAAGCCCCGGCCTGAAGCCTTCGTAGTTATTATATCGTATGATGCGTTGCAGGTCGATATCAAATGGGCCTAAGGGGTAATAACCATTGATGATGCGCTTACCTTTGATGATAATCTGTTCCCAGTTTTCTTTGGCGACAATGCTGTCCATGGCCGTATAAGTGGTCAGGCTTCGGTTGTCAAGGGTGTCGGGGCGGAAGTTATTCCAGTACTCTTCAGGACGGTTTATGGCATCTTTTGTAATGTCGATAGCTACTCCGGCACGCCTTATGGTAACAGGGATATCGAATTTCTTGTCAAAATTGCCGGCTTCGGAATACACATAAATAAGATCGGTAGGCTCGGTATCGCGCTTGCGCTTGCCGGTGCTTTCAGCGTCAAATTTTATGGTTTCGCCCAGTATCTTTATATCGTCTTTATTGTTGCCTTTTACTATTTTCAGGGTCTTCCTGTCGGGAAACCATATTCCTTTTTCCTTTTCATAGGTAAAGAAATGTGTTGAAGTTACATCCAGTACGTTCTTTACCCTGAAAACGGTTTTGGCCACACCATAATTTTGCATGTCGAGGTATACGATACCGTCAAGCTTCTTTTTTTTCTTTTTCTCTTTTGGCGTAAAATAAAGCATATAAACACTTCGCCCGTCTATAGACACGGTGTCGAGTATCTTGTAGTGGTACTCCTTCAGTGCGTCCGATGCCAACGGCCCTGCATATTTGGTTTCAAGGATGTCAATCTTGTCGGTATACACCGAATAGGATTGCAGTTTAAGCCCGATGAACTCATACAGTGGCTGCTTAAAGCCTGCCATACGGGTAGCGAGTACATTTTCCTTAAGCCCCTGGTTTTTATTGAAAAGGAACTGGGAGACTTTCTCTGTCTGGTAAATATGCCTTTTCTCTATAAGTTTCTTGAACTTGTATTCGGTAGAATCTATTCTTTTAAAAATGCGCGCAGCTTTCTCATATTCATAAATAGAATCAAGTGCACCTGCTATAGAATCCGGATTTGCGGTTACAATAAGGCGTTCGTAGGTCTTATAGCTAAAACTGTTGAGTTTTTGCTGAGGGTCGTTGATTATCTTGCCGCGAATGGCTTTCCGGATGATTTCGTTTGCAGGATTTTCTCCTCCAATTATAAGTTCTTTTAGCTGGGCCGATGTAGGTTCGAGAGCAACAGAATAAAATATCCTTCCCGGGGTTATTTTAAATGAACGTTCGGTATAGCCCACATAAGCAACGGTAAATATTTCGTGAAGCGGTGCTTTTTCAATTACGAATTTACCATCAACATCGCCAATGATGCTTTTGCCGTTTTGCTGGTAAATGGTAGGAAAGGGGAGTATCTCACCGGTTTTGCTGTCTTTCACAATGCCTGTAATGGCCGATTGTGCCCCGCATGCGAAGGAGATGAAGAAAAGCAAAAACGTAAGTATTCTCATTGAAGGCTTTAATAGCTAAACGAAAGAAGTGCAAAATTGTTACTGCAAAGATATGGAAAATAAAAATCCGCCTCGATGGGCGGATTTTCAATTATACTTTCATTATCTCAGCTTCTTTTACAACCAGAAGCTCGTCAATTTTCTTGATATAGCTATTCGTTAAATCCTGAACCGACTCTTCAGCGCCTTTGCAGGCATCTTCAGAAACACCGTCTTTCTCCAGTTTCTTGATGTCGTTGTTAGCATCTTTACGAACGTTTCGGATACCGATCTTTGCATCTTCCGCTTCCGCTTTAGCCTGCTTAACAAGATCTCTCCTGCGTTCTTCTGTAAGGGCAGGAACACTGATGATAATATTATCACCGTTGTTCATTGGGTTAAATCCAATGTTAGCGATCATGATTGCTTTTTCGATAGGCTGAAGCATGTTCTTTTCCCAAGGGGTAACTGTAATAGTCCTGGCATCAGGAGTGTTTACGTTAGCTACCTGCGAAAGTGGTGTCTGAGAACCGTAGTAGTCTACAAACACACCGCCAAGCATAGCAGGTGATGCCTTTCCGGCACGGATGTTAAGGAATTCTTTTTCAAGGTGTGCAATAGAGTTGTTCATTGACTCCTGCGCGCTATCTAAGATAAAATCGATTTCTTCCATGGTGTAATTCTTATGATAAAAAATTAAACATTTACAGTAGTTCCTACCAGTTCGCCTTCGCAAACTCTTACCAGGTTGCCCGGTTTGTTCATGTCGAACACAATAATAGGCAATTCGTTTTCCTGGCTAAGTGTGAAAGCGGTAGTATCCATTACGTTAAGGCCTTTGGCAAGTACATCGTTAAACGTAAGGGTGTCATATTTTGTTGCAGTTGGGTCTTTCTCCGGATCGGCAGTATAAATGCCGTCAACACGTGTTCCTTTCAGGATAACATCAGCGTGAACCTCTACCCCTCTCAATACGGCAGCCGTATCGGTAGTAAAGTACGGATTACCTGTTCCTGCTCCAAAAATTACGATTCTACCTTTCTCAAGGTGGCGAACCGCTCTTCTTTTAATATATGGCTCAGCAATAGCCTCTATTTTAAGTGCTGTCTGAAGGCGTGTCTGCATTCCTGCATCCTCAAGGGCTCCCTGTAGTGCCATTCCGTTGATTACGGTAGCAAGCATACCCATATAATCTCCCTGAACCCTGTCCATACCATTGCTGGCTCCTGATACACCCCTGAAAATGTTTCCTCCGCCAATTACGATAGCGATCTCAACACCTTTTTCGTGTATTTGCTTTATCTCTGCTGCATATTCGGCAAGCCTTTTAGGGTCAATGCCATATTGCCTGTCGCCCATCAGGGCCTCGCCACTAAGCTTTAACAGGATTCTCTTGTATTTCATAGGGTAAATTTTGACTGGTGCAAATATAGTAATAATTGTTTTTCGTAAAATAACAATTTTGTAACCTCACCGGCCAAATAAACTATGGCACCGGCTGAGCCGGAATGAGTTCGCCATGCGATTTTTTTGCAGCCTCATAGCCTATCTGGAAAATCTCATCCATTTTGGCTTTGTTGGTTTCAAAGGTACTGTATAGTGCCAGTTCGTCAGGTGCTATAACCCAGTCACATAGCGTGAATTTTTGCATATTGGTATTGGCCGAAAGCAAATCATAGGCACGGGTGGTTACCGAACGTATGGTACGCAAATCGGTTGCATCAATTTTTTGTATCGGACTCACATAAATACCTATCAGGTTATCGCAGCGTCCCTGCAATATATCTGTAGGGAAGTGGTTTATGATGCCTCCGTCGCTGTACAGCCTACCGTCAATTTCGTAAGGCGAGATAATGCCCGGAAATGCAGATGATGCTAACACGGCATCGGCAATCTTGGTTTCGGAACCAAAAATGCGTAGTTTGCCCGACACCAGGTCGGTAGCGGTAAGGTGCATTTTATATGGCATATCGCCAAGGGTAGCATCCTTAAATACCGAATAAAAATAATCGCGGAAAGCTTCCGAATCGATAAAACCTGCCTTGCGGAAGGTAAAATGCTTCCAATGGAAAAAGTATATGGATTTAAAGAATTCGAGTATCTCCTCGGGGCGTTTGCCCCAGGCATACAAAGACGACACAATGGCACCCGAACTTGTCCCCGCAATATGTGAAGGTTCAAGGCCTATTTCGTCTAAATATTTCAAAACGCCCGCATGGGCAATGCCTTTCGAGCCCCCACCCGATAGCACCAGTCCGATGGACCCACCGTCAATTTTCATTTCGTCGATATTTACCTGACTAATTTACAGTTTTTTGTTGAACTCCTCCTGACTTTTTTGATTGAAGCGAAAAATAGGAACTTTTGTCATAGATTTTAACTTTTTTGAACTGCATAGCAGCGTTACGGAGTAATAAACAGGTAAAATATAGGGCAATAAGGAACATTTTGCAGCCAATTGAAAAAAGTTGGGAGGAGTTCACATAATGGTCTTTTTTTTGATATGATAAAAGTATCATTAATTTTGCACTTAAAATTGAGAGATATGAACGTAACAACATCATTGATTGAAAATAGCATAAACAAAAGCTTTACCTACGATAATTACAGGGAGCATGTTTCTGCGCTGCTTGCCGATGGCCTCTCTACAGGAAATACGCAAAGCGAAGATTTAACCCATTATACAACCCTTAACGAGGCACGTATGAACCGTCTTGACAAGACCATACATGTGCCGGATGAGATAAAAGAAAAATTAGGCAAACTTAAAAAACAGCATACGCTTTTAGTGATATCAGAAGGTTGGTGTGGCGATGCTGCACAGATCGTTCCGGTAATGAATAAGCTGGTGGGCGAAAGCGATAAGCTTGACCTGAAAATTGTACTTCGCGACCAAAACGACGAACTGATGGATGATTACCTTACTAATGGTGCGCGCTCTATTCCGAAGTTGGTTCTGGTTGAAACCGATACGCTTGTCGCTCGTGGCAGCTGGGGGCCACGCCCGCACGATGCCGCTAAGCTTATCATGGATGATAAAGCAAAACATGGTGTGGTAACTCCGCAAGCGAAAGAAGACCTGCAACGTTGGTACTTGCATGATAAAGGTATCAGCACTATGGAAGAGATTACATTGCTGTTAGAGAACGCTGAGAATATGTAATTTTATTTAAGTTAACAGTTGCTTACTCAATATAGATCCCTGGCTTTTGGTCGGGGATTTTTTTTATCCGAAGGCGATGCCTCCGGTTAGTATGTGTGAGCCTTTCAGGCTCGAAATGGATGCTGTCATTGCAAGAGTAATGCAATGGAACGCGGCAATCTATGGTAGTAACAATCTGTACTTACCCTTTGGCTCAACGCGATAGATGTAAATACTATCTATTGTTTTGGATGTGTCAAGGATAATATCCAAAGGTTGTTTTTTCATGTGTTCCTGTCCTTCTCCTCTGATTCTGTCGGAATCATTATCGATACTTTTAACGGGATGATTAAGACTGATGATATATTCATCTGATTTGTCGAGAGAGCCAGTGTGTAATATCTTTATTCCGCAAGAATCAAGATTTAGGTCGCCTATAATATATCCATAACTGTTGGGAGAAAGATAACAATTGTCCAGTGAATCATTCAGTATTTCATAATTATACGATCCAACATATTGATAATGTAGTTTGTCAGCATTGTACATTCCAAAAACATTGAATAATAGCAGTATAAGGATAAAGGAGAATATAACGACGGGAAGCCACCGGCTAATCAGTTTTGTTGTATGGCTCGATATTCTCTTCATTTCTATTTTTTTATTGTTTCGTGGCTTACCTGTCATCGTGAGTAGAATACAATGGAGCGTGGCAATCTATCTAATCTTGCCATCCATCAAACGGAATCCGGCATTTAAAATTTCGGTGGTGTCTGTGACTTCTTTTGAAAAGTCTACTTCAATTTTGAATCTGTCAATTTTTGAATAAGCTATAACGAAAAAGTGCTGTAATTTTTTTTCTGAATTGTGAGGACAGCTTCCATATGAACTTCTATACAGTTTGTTGTCAACATAATATTCGAAATAACTTTGTGTGGTTTTGGGGTATTGCCTACAGCGAACATATTGACCTACTGTAAAAGCTTTATTTTCTTCTATCTCTTTTTTGTATAAGTAACCTTTGACAAGAATATATAAAAATATACATATGCAAAGTAGGAATAAACATCCGAATATCTTTTTTCTCATCGTGTTTTATTTTAGATTACTTCGTTTCTCGCAATGACTGTAAGTTCGGACCTCGGACTTCCGACAACCATCAACCGCCAACCGGCAACCAACCCACGATCTCAATCTTCTCCGATGTTGACATTCCTCCCGGATTACATCCCGGTTTACCCTCAGGGATTTCTTTTCCGATAGCTTTATAATAGTCCACCCATGCAGGGAAGAATTCGTTCGTTCCGGGTTGTTTGTAGGTCATAGGAAAAAGCTGAAAGAACGGTTTTCCGCCATTGGCAAACATAAAAGCGTCGTATATCAGTTCTGAGCAGTAGTAGCTCCCGTTGTCGTAAACATACTCGTCGTCATAAGGCACGCCAAGCTGTTTTAAGGAAAAGTCAATTGCCTGTGGGATGAGCTTTGTATGCTGTTTTTTCAGTCGGCCAATGAGCATTGGCTTTTTAGTATTCTTAGAGAATTTCTCAAGGGTGGATAAACGAACGGCATTGCCGGCAGCTTCTATAATATAAATGGTATCGTTGCGGTGGTATACCATTCCCATATGGCTAAAGTCGTTGCCTTTATAACCTTCGGTTACGGCTTCGATAGCATCGCATAACGGACCGCAGTCCATGTCCTGAAAGAGCAGGTCACCATCTTTAAGTGTTGTTTTTTGCTGTGCAAAAAGTGAAGTGATGCTGAAAAGTAAAGGGGCAACTATTTTCATTAGTAAGTAAAATGGAATAAGGTGTAAAAGTATCGATTATTAAGTTTCAAAAATCAGATTTTCTTAATCCTGATTAAGTTTTTAGAGGAAGCAACCCGTTAACTTTGACTTAAATAAACCAGTTATCATGAAAAACACATTTCCTTCAGCACAATTGTTTCTTCGCCTGGCATTGGGCATAGGCTTTATACTTCCGGTTATGGATCGTTTTGGTTTGCTGGGGCTTCCCGGTGAGGCCAATGTAGGATGGGGCAGTTGGGCAAATTTTGTTGATTATACGCATTCGCTAATGCCTTACTTCAGCCGAACTTTAGCTAATATTAACGGTGCTGTCGCTACCTTAGCAGAAGTTGTATTTGGAATAATGCTTATTGTGGGATATAAAACACGTTATGCGGCTATAGGGAGCGGTGTGCTTACCATGATGTTTGCATTAAGCATGCTGTTTTTTTCCGGATACAGGGCACCATTCAATTATTCGGTATTTACCTGTAGTGCTGCCGCATTCCTGCTTGCTACAATTGAGAGTTATAAATGGAGCCTTGATGAGGTGCTGAAAAAGTAAGGAGGGGCACCATTTTATAAAAAATTAAAGAAGGATACGCCTATGTTAATGCTTCCGGCTTCTTTAAGATCCTGGATTGGAAACCCATAGTAATTGGCTTCTACATAAAAGGTAAATTGATTATCCGAAACAATTCCTAACCTGTATTTTTGGTAAGTCCCGCTAAGGTCGCTGCGGCCCAGTGCAAATGCCTGGCCGTATCCTGCCTGAAGGTAAGGGTTTACTGTTTCCCAAATCTGCGGGCTAAAAAACAGGCTTCCGTATACAGGAGCAGCTACCAGTTTTTGACTGATGATATAGTCTATGCCAACAACGGCGCTAACACCTACCCAGTTATTATAATGCAGTCCATAACCAAAGTGGGCATTAATTCCATCGGGCAAAATAAAGTCGAATACAGAATTGGTGTCGTCGTCATAGTCCGATTCGCTTCTCTTTGGTGTTGCCCTTACAGGCATAGAGATAGTCAGTTGCCCGAACAGAGGGAAAGGTTTATCCTGTTTTCCTTCATAGGGTTTGGTAATAAAAACAGTTTCAGGTTTGGCATTGTCCTGCGCATAAACACCGGATGCCATACATAAAAGCATGAAGTATACCTTATGCAGAAACCTGATCTTCAAAATCCTGAGGAGATATAGCATTGGCAACATCAAATTCACCGATTTTGGTACGTCGCAATACTGTTAGGTGTGCCCCTGAATTCAGTGCTTTACCAAAGTCATTTGCCAGGGAGCGTATGTATGTACCTTTGCTGCATACCACCCTGAAATCTACTTCGGGCAGGGCAATTCGGGTAATCTCAAATTCGTATATGGTAGTTTTGCGGAAAGCGATCTCTACTTCTTCACCGGCACGGGCGTGCTCGTAAAGGCGTTTACCGTCTTTTTTTATGGCAGAGAATACAGGTGGCTGCTGGTCGATCTCGCCAAGAAACTGTTTTACGGTTTCGTGTATCAGTTCTTCGTTAATATGTTCTGTAGGGAAAGTAGCGTTTACTTCAGTCTCAAGGTCGAATGAAGGAGTCGTGCCACCCAGCATAAACGTACCGGTATATTCTTTAGGCATACCCTGAAGTTCCATAATACGTTTAGTGAATTTACCTGTACATACTATAAGAAGCCCGGTAGCAAGCGGGTCAAGCGTTCCGGCATGGCCTACTTTTAATTTCTTCAGGCCTAAGTGCTTTTTAAGTGCCCATTTTACTTTATTCACAGCCTGAAATGAGCTCCAGGTCAATGGCTTGTCAATCAGCACAACTTTTCCTTCCAGGAAATCTTCGGGTGTAGCCACAGTAAATTATTTATAGATTGTAAAATAGGCCAGTAGCGCAGCTCCGGCAATTATCCTGTACCAACCCCAAGGCTGGAATCCGTATTTTTTGATGATGCCTATAAAGCCTTTAATGGCAATAATGGCAACAATAAAGGCAATTACATTACCTACCAGGAACATTTTTAGGTTATCGCTGTTTTGGGTAAGCAGTTCGTAGCCTTTAAGCCCTGTCTGGTGATAGGTCTTAACGAATACCGAATATACCGTTACTGCAGCCATGGTGGGTACAGCAAGGAAAAACGAGAATTCGGCGGCGGTTTCGCGGGTAAGCTTTTGCTGCATACCGCCAATGATGGAAGCTGCTGCACGGCTGGTACCCGGCATCATGGCAAGGCATTGCCAGAAACCTATGGTAACCGCTTTTTTTATGGTGATGTCTTCTTCTTTAACTATGGTTGGGTTTTTAAAGAAGTTGTCTATAAATAATAATACAATTCCGCCAAGTATAAGTACAATAGCAATAGGGATTGGATCGCCTAATGCGGCATCGATCATGTCGTCAAAAATGTAGCCTAGTACGAGTGCAGGTACAACAGCGCAAGCCAGTTTCACATAAAAACTAAGGCGGCTGAAGTCGAAGAATTTTTTCCAGTACAATGCCACTACAGCCAGTATGGCTCCAAATTGTATGGATACCTGAAACAGTTTTACGAAGTCGTCTTCCTGAATGCCATAGTAAGAGCTGGCAAAGATCATGTGGGCGGTTGAAGATATAGGCAAATACTCGGTTAGCCCTTCAATAATGGCAAGGATGATGCTCTGGATAAAATCCATTATGTATTATTTCTTTTGTTTAAAATTCTTGATTGCTGCGTCTTCAGGGAAAGCTTCACCTGTGGTTTTTTCTGCCGGTGCCGGATTCTTAAGGATGGCATAAATGGTAATGCCAAATCCGATAAGCACTACTGTTGGTGCAAGCCTTATTCTTCTGAAGTCAAAAATAGCATCGCTGAATACTTTAGGGTCGTTGCTGCCACCGCCGCTCATCAAAATAAAGCCAAGGGCAATAACGGCTATGCCTATAAGTAATATCTTGTAGTTTACCTTCTCAAAAAGGAATTCAGATTTTATTTGGTTGTTTTTCATCTTTTTGTTTTTTGTCCGAAGTCGGATGTCCGAAGTCTTTGGTCTATTATCTAATATCTATTGTCTCACTACTAATAAAGATCGTCCGTTCTCAGGTTCAGGAATCGTTGTGTTGCAAAGAAGGTGCTTATCATGCTGATGATGATTCCGAAACCAAGTACGCCTGAAAGCACAATGGCAGTTGGTACCCAGTCTTCCCAAATGTTAAGTGCCGGAAAAGTACCATCCAGCCAGTATACCAGGTAAAGCAATACCAGTATGCTGCATAGTGCGCCTATCAGCCCAAGCTTGATGCCTCTCCATATAAAAGGCTTGCGGATGAATGATTTGGTAGCACCCACCATCTGCATGGTTTTGATGGTAAAACGGTGGTTGTAGATGGAGAGCCTCAGTGCACTGTTGATAAGCAACATGGCAACTACGGCAAGGATTCCGCTGATAACCAGTATCCAGAAACTGATGTTCTTGATGTTTTCGTTGGCCATATCTACAAGGGTATTGTCGTAGCTCACGTCGCCAACATCCGGATTAGAACGTAGCTCTACTTCAATCTCTTTTATCTTTTTAGGCTGTACATATTCGCCTTTCAGGTGAACGTCATACGAATCCAGAAGCGGGTTGTTGTCCAGCAGGGTTTCATAATCGCCTACAATGTCAGGATTGTTTTTTGCCGCATCTTCTTTAGATACATACTTACTGTCTTTTATGTACTTTGAATTGGTCAGCATCACGCCAAACGCTTCTTTAACGCTGTCGGTAGCTTCCCTTTTAAAGTAAATGGTCATTGGGATGTTTTCCTTTACGTGGCCGGATATTTTATCGGTGTTTATAACAAACAGCCCAAGAGTACCCAGTAGCGTAAGCACAATGAAAATACACAGTACAACAGAAAAATAAGAAGAGATCAGGCGTCTTTTCTGGAACTTTTCAAAAGATGTGGACATAGGTTAGATTTTAGCCGTAAAAATAAAGAAACTATTTCGTTTATAGACAGAACTTATGATGACTTTTTCATTTATACAGAAAAGTAAGCACAACTTCTTAGTTTATAACGGGCAAAGTTTTGACTTTCGTACAATAAGCGTAAATTTGCTTTTTTTGAGGAGCTAAGGCTCTTAGGTGCTGAGTGACTTAGGTTTCCTGTTGGAGCCTGCACAAAAACCTAAGATACTAAGATCCTAAGCAACTAAGAACCTTTTTAATAACAATGAGATACAATCCGAACGAAATTGAAGCCAGATGGCAAAAATACTGGGCTGAGAATGGTACTTTCCGTGCCGAGGACGTAAGCGACAAACCTAAATATTATGTGCTGGATATGTTTCCGTACCCATCGGGGGCGGGGCTTCATGTAGGCCACCCGCTGGGCTACATAGCATCTGATATTTATGCGCGTTACAAACGACACACGGGTTTTAATGTACTGCACCCACAAGGATACGATAGCTTTGGCCTTCCGGCAGAGCAGTATGCTATCCAGACCGGGCAGCACCCTGCTATCACTACTGAAGCCAACATTTCGCGTTACCGCGGACAGCTGGACAGGATAGGCTTTTCGTTTGATTGGGATCGTGAAGTAAGAACTTCAAATCCGGAATATTATAAATGGACACAATGGATATTTATCCAGTTGTTCAACTCATGGTATAATATCGACAGCGATAAAGCGGAAGATATTAGTACGCTTATAGCGAAATTTGAAGCAGACGGTAATGCCAATGTGCATGCCGTGAGCGATGACAATATTGCTGCTTTCAGTGCGAAAGACTGGAAAGGCTATACCAAAGAAGAACAATCTAAAATTTTATTGCAGTACAGGCTTACCTATCTTGCAGAGACCGAAGTAAACTGGTGTGCTGCATTGGGAACTGTTCTTGCTAATGATGAGATCGTAAACGGAGTTTCCGAAAGGGGCGGTTATCCGGTTGTGCGCAAAAAAATGACCCAATGGAGCATGCGTATTTCTGCGTATGCAGAAAGATTGCTACAGGGGCTGGAAGGTATCGACTGGACAGAATCGCTTAAAGAAAGCCAGCGTAACTGGATAGGTAAATCGGTTGGGGCATCGGTAACGTTTAACGTACTTACCCCTGAAGAAGCAGAGGATGCACACAAAGCAACCAAAGGCCTAGGCGTTAGGGAGTTTCTTGAAGATATGTTCAGCGAAGTGGGTGAAGATGATAAACGTTATACTATCGAAGTATTCACTACACGTCCTGATACTATTTTCGGAGTTACATTCATGACGCTTGCTCCTGAACACGAACTTGTAGCTAAAATTACAACTCCTGAGCAAAAAGCTGCTGTTGATGCCTATGTTGAAGCTACTTCTAAACGTAGCGAGCGTGAGCGTATGGCTGACGTAAAAACCATTTCCGGGGTATTTACAGGAGCTTATGCAGAGCATCCGTTTACTAAAGAGCCAATTCCGGTATGGATAGGCGATTACGTACTTGCCGGTTATGGTACAGGTGCTGTTATGGCCGTACCTGCTGGTGATCAGCGTGATTATGATTTTGCGAAACATTTCGACATCGAGATAAAAGATATTTTTGACGGAGCTGATATCTCTGAAGAGGCTTACGGGTCTAAAGACAACGTAAAGCTTAAGAATTCAGATTTCCTTAATGGTTATGATTATAAAAAAGCGACAAAGAAAGTTATCGATTCGCTTGAAGATTTAGGTCAGGGACGTGGCAAAACCAACTATCGCCTTCGTGATGCGGTTTTCAGCCGTCAGCGTTACTGGGGTGAGCCGTTCCCGGTATATTATGTAAACGGGATGCCACAAATGATCGCTACGGAGCATTTGCCGGTACGCCTTCCGGATGTGGAAAAATACCTTCCTACTGAAGACGGGCAGCCGCCATTAGGTAATGCTAAAGAATGGGGCTGGGATACTACTGCCAACAAAGTAGTGGCTACCGACCTTATCGATAATGTTACCGTGTTCCCACTTGAGCTTAATACCATGCCGGGATGGGCTGGTAGCTCATGGTATTGGTTGCGTTACATGGATCCGCATAACGATACGGCTTTTATCGACCCGAAAGCTGAGGCCTACTGGCAGAATGTAGATTTATATATTGGGGGTAGCGAGCACGCTACCGGGCACTTATTGTATAGCCGTTTCTGGAACAAATTCCTTAAAGACAGAGGGTATATCCATCAGGAAGAGCCGTTTAAAAAGCTTATCAACCAGGGAATGATATTGGGTATGAGCGCATTTGCTATCCGTATCAACTTTGAGGGAGAACTGAACAAAATCGTTCCGCCTATATTCATTTCTTCTAAAAAGTACTATGCCGAAAGGGAAGAGGCTCATGCCGCTTATCGTACGCAGGTAGACGAGATAATATCTAAATATACCAATGATGAGGAGCTAAAGGCAGCGAAGAAGATATTTACCAATGTTCACGTAGATGTGTCGTTTGTAAACGCATCGGATGAACTGGATATTGAAGCATTTAAAAACTGGAGGCCGGAATATAACAATGCTATCTTCTTAACCGAGGAGAATGATAAATATACCGTGAGCCGTGAGGTTGAGAAAATGTCGAAATCAAAATACAATGTGGTAACGCCGGATGATATCTGCGACCAGTATGGTGCCGATACACTTCGTCTTTACGAAATGTTCCTTGGACCGCTTGAACAGGCAAAACCATGGAATACTGCCGGTATTACAGGAGTATCAGGCTTCCTGAAAAAACTGTGGAAACTGTATTTTGATGATAACGGACTTATAGTTAACACCAATCCGGGTAGCAAAGAGGCTTATAAAACGCTTCATAAGACCATCAAAAAGGTACAGGAAGATATCGAGAACTTCTCGTTCAATACTTCGGTAAGTTCCTTTATGATTGCGGTGAATGAGCTTACTGCTATGAACTGCCACGAACGTACTATTCTTGAGCCGCTTGCCATTATCATTTCGCCATATGCACCGCATATTGCTGAAGAGCTTTGGAACAGATTAGGGCATCAGGGAAGTATCTCTACGGTTCCGTTCCCTAAATTCAATCCTGAATACCTGGTAGAGAGCAGTAAAGAATACCCGGTGTCATTTAATGGTAAAACCCGCTTTACGATTGAACTGCCTATGGATATGAGTGCTGCCGATATTGAGAAAGCCATTCTTGCCGATGAGCGTACTGCTCAGCAGCTTAATGGGGGAGCTCCTAAAAAGGTAATTGTAGTACCGGGCAGGATCATTAATATTGTGATGTAATAGAGCCTGCAGCGCAGGCGGCATATTTATAGCATATAAATACAAATTTGTTAGAGCTCCGGAGGAGCGACATATATGTCGCTCCTCCGGAGCTCTTGTCTTAAGACATGTCTATTGCTATAAATATTTCGCTCCTCTGGAGCTCTATATTGCGTATGTATATTTCATTCTAATTTAAAATTCAACATTTTTAATAAAGCATTGTCCCAATTTTACAATTTATATCATTTTTTTCCTGCTAATTTTGCGGAATAAAACAGTTCCGCAATAGCCAAAACTCCTATATTTACAGCGGATTATGTAAAATTTTGGCATGCTCTTTGGTTTTACGCTAACAAATCAATTAAAAATCAATCGTAATGAAAAAACTAGTATTTATTGCCATCGCTCTTATGGGCATACAGCTATCAGTAAGCGCACAGGATACACCTACGCCTCCAACACCACCTGCTCCGCCAACAACGCCGGAATCTCCGCGACCATATGCACAAAGATATGATGACGACAATCCGGGCAGGGGACTATATGTATCTTTTGGAGTTGCCGGAAACGATGGATTCAAAATGAACGACAGGCTAAAAGCTCAGGGATTACCGGAACTTAATTCGGCTGCTTTTGAATCGACAGTCGGTTTTTATGTTATGTTCAATAAGCTTTCTTTCGACTTTGAGTTCGTAGCAAGTTACATGGACGAAAAAAACACGGTAAACAGGGTGCGTAATATTAATACAGGATTTAATTTCCGTGGACATTACAACATCCTGAAAGATGATAAATTCTTTGTTACAGGTGGTGCCGATCTTGGTTACGCCTTCAACAACTTCAATATCAATACACGCAGCAGGGTTATAGACCTGAACGATCTTGAGCCGGGAAACAATCCGGGGCATGTAAACCTGTATAACGACCAGTTTATACTTGGGCCATCGGCTGCCTTTGGTTTTTTACAGAACACCGACTACAAAATGAGGCTAAACCTTGGATATAACTGGACCGTATTGAGCGGTAAATGGAGATCGCAGTATGGTAATGTAGAAAATACCTTCAGGGAAAGCGGACAGGGACATTTTTATGCCAGGCTAACACTAATGCTTGATTAATCACCTAAAAAAATAAGAAACCGGTTCACGCCGGTTTTTTTATTGTTGCATATTTATTGGAAATCCTATCTTTATGGCAAATATTAAGTGGCTAACAAAATGAAGAAGATTTTTGTGCTTATTGCGGTTATAGTGCTGGTATCATGTTCCAAAGATGATAATGCAGTTGTAACCAAAAAAATGCTGACATCGTTTACAGTAACCGAAAACGGTGCTGCATCGACTACAGAGTTGGCATACGATGAAAACAGGAACATTACCGGAATTACGACAGACGGTGTTGTAAAATATACATTTGCTTATAATAAAGGAAATCTAATCGTTATGTATGACGGTCCTCAGGATGACCCCAATACAAACGAATTGTTTAATATTCTTTACCAGAATAATCAGCCGTCAGATTATATAGGGGAAAGCGGCATCTCATCGTTTATTACCTATAACGCAACAACAAGGAAGTATATTTTTGTGGCGTCTGCCCTTGAGGTTTTGCTTAAAAACAGGGATATAGCTTCTATAAATGAAACGGAAGGCGATATCCTGGCAGCGATAGCTTATGATGAGACTGAGATGCACTTTGGCTGCTTGCATAACGCGCCAAATAGCAGCATCTGGATATTGCCGTTTTTTACCGACACTTACAGTGATTTGTCTACACAGGCAATGACATCGGTAACGCTGAATGGTACGGTCTACACCGCTGCCAATACCTTTGACGAAGAAGGTTATGTAACCAAAATGGTGCTTACATCGGCAGGTGCAACAACCAGGACAGTAGAATACCACTATACTCAAATGTAATTACAAACCACTATAGTTTAGAGCCGTTCAGTATTGAACGGCTTTTTTTATGACCTAAATTTAACAAAGCTTTACAAAGGGGGGCTATTGAAAAAAAATATCTTTACGCCTCAACCTAAACCATTTTAAAATGAAAAAAGTTCTTTTTGCCCTTTTAGCAGTTGCGATGCTGGCATCATGTAACAATGATGATGACAGTAACAAAAATCAAAAATTCATGACTTCGGTTTCGATAAACGGAGATGTTGCTGTATTTCAGTATGACGAAAAAAAGAATCTTAAATCCATAAGCAGTGACGGAGATATTATATATGGGTTTAATTATGATGGAAGCAATAATCTTATCTCAGTAACTGATGGAGATGATGCTTTTGTAACGCTTCAATATGAAAACGGCCAGTTAGAAAGTATTACTAACGGAGATGCTGTATTGCCGGTAACCTACAACGAGGCTACAAAGAAATATTTGATTGGAGGTGCGGGTATCGAAGTAGGGCTCTCGGGGAAAGATATTGCAACTGTTGATGAAACAGGAGGCGATAATTTGCTTGCGCTTAATTATTCTTCAGATAATAAAGGACCTTTTTACAGTGTGCCTACAAGAAATGTGTTTTTACTTCCGCTATTATTAGAGCTGCATTACTTCATGTCGACAAAACCTATAACGCAGGTGACTGAAAACGGAACTACATATACAACCGAGAATACTTATGATGAGGATGGTTATGTGACCCAGATGGTAATGAAATCGGGAACTGAAATTCAGGGAACAATTATTTTCCAATACTCTAAATTATAGGAATACTGCCAAAATTGCAGAAAGCCGGTTCGTGAGAATGAATTGGCTTTCTTTTTGATGTATACTTAGAAAACCAAAATTAAAACAGAATGATTGGATATTATATAGTAATAGGACTGATTGCCATAATAAGTTTTGCTGTAAGCGCTAAACTTAAGAGCAAGTTTGAACATTATTCGAAAGTACATTTGCGCAACGGTATGAGTGGTGCAGAGATTGCAGAAAAGATGCTTAGCGATAACGGAATTTCTGATGTGAGGGTTATTTCTACTCCGGGTAGGCTAACCGACCACTATAACCCTGCCGATAAGACCGTAAACCTTAGTGAAGCGGTATACAACCAGCGTAATGCGGCTGCGGCTGCGGTAGCTGCACACGAGGTAGGGCATGCGGTACAGCATGCTACAGCTTATCAAATGCTTAAACTGCGTTCGCAGCTTGTGCCTGTGGTAAGTTTCTCATCGGGGATGGCGCCATGGATCATTATAATCGGACTTGGTATGGGTGCCGCAGCACACATAGGGGTAGGTTATTATATAGCGGTTGCCGGACTTATACTAATGGCTATAACAACGTTGTTTACCCTTGTTACGCTTCCGGTGGAGTATGATGCAAGTAACCGTGCGCTGGCATGGCTTAAGAACAAGAATATGCTGTCTCCAAACGAGTATGAAGGTGCTGAAGATTCACTGAAATGGGCCGCACGTACTTACCTTGTAGCTGCTATAGGAGCAATTGCTACATTATTGTATTTTGCCCTTCAGGTATTTGGAGGTTCAAGGGAGCGATAAGCTTCCTTTCTATATATAGTTGAAAAATCCGCTACGGTATTGGGCGGATTTTTTTTACCTATTCAGCATAAAAATCAACTATCTGTCCCTTCTGAGTTTCAATTTCATACTCATATACCTTCGCGATTTTTGAAGGGATTATTTCTTTGCTGTTGCCTGTAATAGGGGCAGGTGTATCCGGTGTTTGATAATAGGGATTCTTATTAGGAGAGCTGGTTTGAACTGTTTTTGATTCTGGAAATAATTTCAGAGGCCAATAAGATCGTACCCGGCAATTGCCACCCAAATTTGAAACAATTTGCAAGTGGATGAGTTTCCCGTCTTTCCAGTTCATTTCCCTGATTTCAAATCCGCCTCTGGCTCTTAGGCCTTTTAGCTTTCCTTCTTTCCAGTCTACAGGTAATGCGGGTAGTGGTTGTATAGCTCCGTCGTGGCTTTGCAACAGCATTTCTGCAATGCCCGATGTAAAGCCAAAATTACCATCTATCTGAAAAGGAGGGCAGGCATCGAGCATATTTGGATATGTTCCGCCACTATCAGGAAATTCACCTTTAACGGGAATTGGAGCGGGAATAATCTGGTTTTTGATAAGCTTAAGCGCATGGTCGCCATCTTGCAATCTTGCCCAAAGATTAATTTTCCAGTTCATTGACCACCCTGTTGACGGATCGCCTCTGTGCAATAATGAAGTACGTGCAGCTTCAAACAATTCGGGTGTTCGGTAGGGTGATATTTGATTGGAAGGGAATAATCCATAAAGATGCGAAACATGCCTGTGATGATCGTCAGGATTGTCCCAATCTTCAAGCCATTCCTGTAACTGTCCGAAACGGCCTATCTGCATTGGCGGAAGTTTGTCGCGCGTTTTTAAGAGTAATGCGCTAAAGGTATCATCTTTCTTCAAAATTTTACCGGCAAGGATAGTTTTTGTAAACAGGTCGTACAGTAATTGATTATCATGTGTTGCTCCTGCTGTAATGAGCTTCCACTGTTTACGGATGGAGTAAGGTGCATTTTCCGGAGATATTGAAGGAGATACAACGAGCCATTTATGGGTCGGTTCTTCAATAAGGAAATCTACATAAAACTGAGAGGCTTCTTTTAAGATTGGGTATGCCGATTTCAAAAAATCAGTATTGCCACTATACATATATTTATCCCATAGGTGTTGCGACAGCCATGCACCACCCATAGGCCATATGCCTGTCTGTCCATCTATCGCGCCGGTCATTCTCCAAATGTCGGTATTATGATGCGCCACCCAGCCACCGCTGTTGTACATTACTTTTGCAGTTTCTCTGCCGGCTACGGAAAGGTCTTCAATCATATCCATAAGCGGCTCATGCATTTCCGTCAAATTGGTTACTTCTGCCGGCCAGTAGTTCATCTCAGTATTGATGTTGATCGTATACTTGCTATCCCACGCAGGTTCAAGCTCATTGTTCCAGATTCCCTGTAGTGTGGATGGCTGGCCGCCAGGCTGCGAAGAACATATAAGTAAATAGCGGCCAAACTGAAAATATAATGCTATCAGTGAAGGATCACTTCCGTTATTGAATTCTTTTATACGCTGATCCGTAGGTTTTAATGATTGAGAAGAATTGCCAATGTTTAAAGATACACGCTCAAAAAGATTTTTATAATATTTAGTGTGATTGCTTTTTAATGTATCAAAGTTTTTATGCTTTGCGTTATTTAAATAGGAGGTAGCTTTTTTAGAAGTATTTCCTGAGATGTCATTATATTTTTTGAAATTTGTTCCGATAGAAATTAAGATTATTGCTGAGTCGGCATCAGAGATTTGTAAAGATTTGGAAACTGTTTTTACCTTACCTCCGGTTGGAATTATTTTAACCTGGGTTTCAAAAGCGAGTTGTCCTTTTATACCTTCATGGTCTGAACTGAGCCCATTCATTACTATCAGATTATTGTCTTTGGTTGTATATGCTGCTTTTCCTTCGCGCTCAAGTGCGGCAGAAAAATTAAGTTTTCCGGGCTTACTTGAACTGATCTTCATTACGATAAGCTGATCAGTAAAAGAGGTGAAAACTTCGCGGGTATATGTTATGCCATTAACAATATATGTGGTTATGGCTGTTGCATCATTAAGGTTTAATTTCCTGTTGTAGTTATTATAATTCTCATGCCCATTGAACGTTAGCTTCAGCTCTCCGGC
The DNA here is from genome assembly GCA_003243255.1 of Flavobacterium psychrophilum. The sequence continues at coordinate 35,908 of QFQM01000018.1, forward strand.
TGTTTGGTATGGCATTCCATGAGCTCCCTGCGAAATCATATCTTTACTGGCCAGGTCTTCAGCCTCAGCATATTTGCCTTCAAAAATCAAATTCTGGATTTTTGATAGGGAACCTGCCATTTTTGGGTTGTCATTCCTGTATGGTCCACCAGCCCAAATCGTACTTTCGTTTAACTGAATGGTTTCATTTGAAGGATCGCCATATACCATTGAACCAAGACGACCGTTTCCTAAAGGCAATGCTTCAAACCAGGACTGTGCGGGTTTATTGTAGGTAAGTATATTTTCCTGCGCATTGGTCACAACGACAGAGAAAACTGTAAACATTGCGATAAGCAGTTTATGAATGTTTGTCCTGTATGGAGAGATAAATTTCATGCAACAACACCTTATGGTTAAATAGACCACAAGTATAATCTTTTTTTTCTAATCTTTAAGCTAAAGATTAGTGTTTAGCATTGGAATCTAAATTATTGACCGATTATTCCGCTCTAAAAACCTTTACCCAGTCTACATACATAGATGAGGTTTTGATTTTTGATTCGTCAAAATCATCGCCAAACATAGTACCTCCAACAGCAAGGTTAAGTATAATATTTTGGGTTTTCCCAAAGAAGGCGGGTATGTATTGCTGTCCGGTTTCAGAGGCATTTCGGGTTTCGACTATTTCGCCATCAAGCAGGAAGGTCAGGCTGTTCTTTGCCCAAATCAGTTCGTATACATGGTAGCCGCTGCTAAGGTCTTTAATGGTAGTGATTTCTTCGGAGGTAAGGTCATCGTTAGTTAGTGGAGTATCGGGCTGGCTGCCATAATAATAGTTGGTGGTGTAGCCGTGCTTGTCGCCGGTTGCTTCGAGTATATCGATCTCACCGTGGGTAGGCCATGGGTTGCCATAACTCCAAAAGGCAGGCCACATACCATAGCTGGCAGGTAGCTTTATACGGGCACTGATGCGTATTTTCTGGGTTGGTGCAGTCTGGGCTACTTCATAAATGGACTCAATCCTTCCCGAAGTATAAGCAAAATCAGATTGCTCATCGCTATCAGGGAGCGTGGGGCCAGTGACGTCTTCTTTTATAGGGCGTATCTCCAGGATACCATTGTTGATAATGAGGTTGTCAGCTTTATATAATTGCAGTTCCTCATTGAAAGCGCCACCTTCCCAAATGTTCCATCCACTTAGCCCTGCATCGAAATTGTCTTCGTAAATTTTGGTATAGCCCTCGGCTGCCAGTGTAGCTTCGTCGAGATCAAAGTCGTTTTGCGAATTGTTTTTTGCGGCATCTTCACTGCTGCTGCAACCCGATAAAACGAGAAGTGATACAATTATTTTCAGGGTGTTTTTCATGAGGAAAATTTAAGCTTACAACGATAGTTTTCAACAGAAAGTATTTCAAAAACCAAAAGCGTAATATTGTTTTGCAAATATATGATTTTCAGTGTTTTGACGAGTTGTAGTTTTACGCATGAAAATAGCGTTTTGAGAACCAAAAGCGTAATAATAGCTCCTTACATTTTGTAAGTGAATTGGGTATTTTGGTTAGCAATTTAAATTGTGGATATTTACTGCGTGAGATTGCTACATTAAAGCTGTATCTGTCTTTCGATTTGCTGTTCGAGAGAGATAAAAGTTTCTGTACGTGATACGCCGTCAATAGGCTGTATTTTAGTATTCAGAAGCTGCATGAGGTGCTCATTATCCCGACAAATGATCTTGATAAGTATCGACCAGTTTCCGGTGGTGTAGTGGCACTCGAGTACTTCAGGTATCTTGCGGAGTTCTTTTACGGCTTCAAGGTTATTTGCGGCTTTTTCCAGATAAATACCCACGAAAGCCATGGTGCTATAGCCCAGAACTTTGGTGTTTACTATGAATTTCGAGCCTGCTATTACGCCAGCCTGTTCAAGCTTACGGAGTCTTTGGTGTATAGCCGCCCCCGATATGCCTATCTTTCCCGCAATTTGCAGTATGGGTTTGCGGGCATCTTCCATCAGGTAACGCAATATTTCTTTGTCTATACCGTCTATTTCTATCTGTAAGGAGTTAATTTTCATAGTTTCAGATTGAAATCAAATATAATAATTTTGATTGATGGTTGTAATTTAAAAGACAGAACCTCCCTCGAAAAGGAAGGTTCTGCAGAGTTTGGGTTAGTTATTAAGGTCTTTAGCTGGCCACATTGTTTGGGTTGTAACCCATGTAGCTGCCCTGTTTTTCGTGAAAAACAACCCCAAATTCTTCAAGTTCCTTTAATATTGGCAGGTAGACCTCCCTGTTTATAGGCAGTTGTACCCCCGGAGTGGTAATGTTTTTATTAAGGATGTGCAGTGCTGCGATAGCCACCGGTAAACCAACTGTTTTAGCCATGGCGGTGTAGGTCTGGTCTTCGCCAATGCACACCATAGTAGCGTCAATCTGGTCGCGTTTACCATTCAATTCGTAGCCAATTTTGTGGTACATCACGATCATATCTTTGTCTTCGGGGCTCAGTGTCCAACTGTCGCTAAGTATCTTTTCGAGTATCTGAGCAGGCGTGGCATTACGAAGTCCGATAATCTTATTTGGGTTGAACAGGTCAAGTTCCACAAGCTTTTCCCACTGTATGTCGTCCTGGTCAAGGTTAAGCATATGACGTAGTTTCAGCTCCACAGAATCCGTTGGGTGATAGGGCAGGAATGAGTTTATGAACTCCCTGTAGCTCATAGTGTCAGAGTTCTCCATAATATAAGAGTCGTCAGTCATGCCTAACTGAACGAAAATGTTCCATGATTTAGAGAAGCCTACACGGCGCAGGGTTCCGCGGTAAAGGGTAAGCGCATCGTCAAGCCCGTATACACTGCGATATTTAAGAGAATCGCGGTTGGCATAGCCTTCAAAACGGCCATAGCCCTCTACTTCCATGAACTCTGTTCT
>QFQM01000286.1 GCA_003243255.1 Flavobacterium psychrophilum
TGAAAGCAAGGTAAGTAAAATGGATATTCAGATCCTTCCTAACTCACCGAAAGCTGATAAACTTACTATTAAAAACGAAGCAGATCTCTACAACAAAGCAAAGACAATACGGGAAGAAATTCTTAGCGACGTTGAAAAAGGGATTAAAAAAATAGAAGCCAAGAGAGTCGAAGAAGCTCGAAAAATTTTGGATGAAAAGGAGCCCTTATTCCTCAATAAGGAAGACCGGTTAAAAAAAATTAAGGGAAAGATTATATCCGGAATTAACAAAGCAATCACTGAAAAGGATGCTCAAGCTATAAAAGAACTTAAAAAACTAATTGATAAACTTGCGGATGAAATCTTCGAGTAGTCATTAACACAAGAATTAGTTTCTTTGCTTGATCACTGAAACATTGCTTTTATCGGCTCTCGTTTATTGTTATACTCAAAGAAAATCTTTTCCTCTATTCCTTCAATAAAAAAAGTACTATCTGTTATAGAGTAGAGATCATAGGTTCCAAGGTTCGGAAATCTCACAATAAGTTGCCCATCCTTTTCTCTCAGGATCGTTGCTGGGTCACCGTTATTATCATAATATTTTTCAAAACGTTTTGTTTTTAAGGGATCGTCCGGGATCAGTTTAGGCCAATGTTTATGATCAGGTTCGTACGTGATCAACTTCGACTCATCGATAGTTGACTTTATCTCCGTTCTCGATGCAAAAATTTCCTTAACAATCTTTCTAATATAAATCCAGTCTACCGAAATCCAAGGTTCAACGTATGTATTCGCACGGTGAACAATGATCATGTCACTCTCCGGAAATAACATCAAGGCATGTCCCCCAGAACCCTCAGCCGCATAGCATTTCTGATTGAAGGTTGTCTCCGGATGAATCACCCACGCATACCCAGCACCATAACGCTCAGTCTTTGGAGTATACGCAGTAAGACTTTCCTTCACCCATTTGGATGGAATAACTTGTTCTTTACCCCATCGGCCTTCATTCATGTATAGCATTCCGAATCGCGCCATATCGCGTGAAGAGATATTAAGATGATATGCTGGATGCTGAGAGAATTTTTCGTACCTGTAAATTGCATCGTGCGGGACAAAGTCTTCCATGCCAATAGGCTGGGCAATGTCGTCAACAAATGCATCGGTCAGTTTAACATGGGTTTGCTGTTCGAACACTGTATTCAAGGCATTGAAGTTCCAGTTATTATAATACCAGTGTTCACCTGGTCGATGAATACCACGTTTAGGTATGTCATCCCCGCCCGACGCCGACGGAAGGTAGATACCAGAGTATCCAGTCATCAATTGTTTCACCGTGGCGCTTTTCTCGATTTCCGTGAGCGGAGTTACCTCGTCAATGCCATACTCACCGATTGTCTTATTAATATCGATTAACCCTTTTGATGCATAAATACCAATCAATGCCGATTGCGTTACTTTCCTCGAGGAATGCATACGAAATGGACGGCTGGCATCACCCCAAGATTGCACAATCGCTCCTTTGTATATGATAAGGACGCTGGCAGATTTGTAATGGTCTGCAAGTCTATGAGCCTTTTGAAGTTTTTGTGATGAAAACCCTGCATCTTCAGGGACTTTATATTGAAGCCATTGCTTTTCAGGTAATCCGCTTGGTAACTCTGAAGCCGTGAATGCAAAAAGCACAAACACGAATGGAAAATAGTTTTTCATTATTGAGTTTTATTCAATTTAAAGATAAAATATCACCTTTTCTATTATCTCTTGATTGTAATAATTCAGGCCACTCAAACGTTGTTCCCAAAAGAATATTTTTTAAAAGTCAATTTATCCCAACTTATTCCAGGATCCGAAAATTGTAAAAATTTGATCTAAAACACATCACTACTTTCATAATACCCAAAAACCTAACACACATGACAAGCAAAAAAAATGCTTCCATTACAAAACCAATTGCAATGGAACATGAATACGTATCGAATTCATTTCAACTTCAATTCAACAAATCTGTTAATAAGATTTCAGGAGTCATCAGTTTTTATTCGGGGTTGATCAAACTACATCACTTCTTTGAAGGACTTATTATTAATAATGAACTAAACAGCTCATTTTGTTTTACAGTTGAATGGACAGATCAAGAAACTAAAACCTCCATAATCACGGCATTCAGTGGCTCATTATCAAAAGACTTAATGATCCTTAAATGGTTCAACTGCTGTGATCAAAAATTACATTTTAACCTATTTCCGGAAGCTAATTTGGAAATCCTTTCAAGGACCAATCATAGAATGTAGGTTACAAGGGGGTCAAGTAATGTGGCTGGATAGCCGTAGGATTTCTGATCAGACGATCAAGTAAAAAAAGAATCAACTTATCCTATGTTCATTGCAGTGTTGCCATAGGTAAAAGCAACAGACCTCCCCTACGTGAACGTGAGAATTCTGCATTCGTCTCTCAAACCTGCCTAGTAATCGTCACCTTCCTTTTAGGTGAAAGCGCAGGCACGGGGTGCCTTTGTTTACATCTTCGTTATTATTTATAAAGGAAATCCAAGTGAAAGACTCTTTGCAGACATAAAATTGGTGAGTAACTCCTTAGCCCGAGAAAGTGTATTGCCATTCATTAAGTTCCTCAATCGTTCAGGATCCTCTTCCTCTGCGATAACCAATTTAAAGAAGGCGAAAACCTGCAAATTCACAAGATTTGCAGGTTTTTTGCTTTTAGGGCTATCCAAAACATTCATCTATAACCGTATTGTTGGTGAGTGTTTTGGTGAGTAGTGGAAAAATAGAAAAAGTACTCACCGGATTATTCATAACGAATTGTAATTCAACCACTTCAACGGTTGAACATCTTGAAATGAGATGGCTGCACTGATAGATTTATCAATGCTAAAACAAATACGACGTTATGAACAGATTTCACATCCTCTTTTACTTCAAGAAGCCTAAAAAGTACAGCAAAAGTGCGCTGCCTATTTACATGCGAATAAGTACTGCATGCGAACGAACCGAACTTTCAACTCAAAGAAAATGGGAACCTTCCCGCTGGAATCAAGATGCTGGGAGAGCACTAGGAACGAAGGAAGACGCACGAAGTCTTAATGCACACCTAGACACACTTCAAAATAAAGTCTATGAGGCGCAACGTCAGCTCATTGCAGATAATCAGGATGTAACTATCAAAAACATTCGGTTAAGGATGGATGGAAAAAGAGCTGATGCTCGAATGCTTATAGAAATATTCAAAGAGCATAATGAACGAGTTGCTCAACTAATTGATAAAGACTTTTCACCTGGAACATTAGAACGCTACGAAACAGTACTCAGTCATACTGTTTCATTTCTTCAATGGAAGTATAAAGTATCCGACATCGACATTCAGGATCTTAATCATGAGTTCGTAACCGTCTTGGAGTTCTGGCTAAAGTCAGTAAGAGGCTGTAGCCATAATACAGCGGTGAAGTATATCAGCAACCTGAAAAAGATAGTAAACATCTGTGTAAAAAATGGCTGGTTGATCCGAGATCCATTTGTGGGTTACAAAATGAATAAGCGGGAAGTAGTCCGTGAATTTCTTTCGCAAGAAGAGATTGACATCATTGCCGAAAAAACTTTCTCGGTTGAACGCCTCTCTGTTGTTCGTGATCTATTTCTGTTCAGTTGCTATACTGGATTAGCATATGCTGACGTGAAGAAACTAAAGAGCTCTGAAATTGTCACGGGGATAGATCAAGAGAAGTGGATATTTACCAGTAGGCAAAAGACGGAAGCACCATCCCGTATTCCTTTACTTCCCGCTGCCTTATCCATTGTTCAGAAATTCGAGCGCAATCCGATTTGTCTTAATAAGGGAATTGTACTTCCAATGCTGAGTAACCAAAAAATGAATTCCTACCTGAAGGAAATTGCAGACGTGTGTGGAATCAATAAGAAAATGACGTTCCATACTGCCCGGCACACTTTCGCAACCATCATCACACTTACCAACGGAGTACCGATTGAGACCGTGAGTAAAATGCTCGGACACAGAAACCTAAAGACAACTCAGCACTACGCAAAGATACTAGACAACAAAGTGAGTGGAGATATGATGGCCTTAAGAAATAAGCTAAGCAACAAACAACCTACTCAATCATCATCTAAGTGACATTAATAGAATTAACATGAAGAAAATTGCCGAATATCTGGAGAGCAAAGAAGTAATCTTCCATGGCTCGTTAGCGCTTATTCTCCTTTATGTACCTCATGCAGGAAAACTGTTCATGCAGCTTGAGCATCTGGATATGAGCGTAGGAGGATTCACATTTCTGAATTGGGTTTACGCGATAGCATTAGCCCTTGTCATTGAATTCCTGATCTTAGTATTCATTATCAACGGATACCAAACGACTGGCAAATTCTATGCGATCGTTAGTTTCTTTTTGAATGCGTTTTATTACGATTATGGATTCGTAGCGATAGCCTCACCTGAATTTGGTAACATTAAATTAGCCATAGTGAGTGGCCTAATCTGCTTAATACATTCTATTTCCATCTGGCAGCTAAGTGAGTTGTTTTATAACAGACTAAAAATAGACAAAGAGAAAATCACAGAACATTGGTGCCCTGATTGTGAGGCCGGGCCTTTTCCGAATAAGCGATCACTTGATGGGCATATAAGTAGAGCCCATAAAGGAAAGCAAGGAGTCATATCAGGCAGAAATCACTGAAATCATTTTTAACCGACATGATGGAAACTGAAAATGCATTTCATAACTTCAATCAACCAATACACCTATGAGCGATTTTGCAAGACTACTCAGTGATCAAAACCATGTTGACCACTTCTTTACACTTTTGGAGGTCGATAAGGAAGAATTTAAAGAAACTACATACGGTGGAGATTCCGCACTAACTGACCACTTCTTTTCGCGTTATACAAAAACTACAACTCTTTGTATTGCATAGTTTCTGAGTGGTCACCTTAACACGAAAATTAGTGCTCTCGCTCCGCGAAATCTCCACACTTATTCGTGTATCTAACACATCCACGAGAGCAATTGAAACTAACTCCTCCGCAAAGCAGAAAAGCTTTGCCAGTGAGAACGAGGGTGGTTGTACACCCGTAAGGTGAGGCGGAATGATGCGCTCACTA
>QFQM01000287.1 GCA_003243255.1 Flavobacterium psychrophilum
AAGTTCTTAGCACAGAGGTTTTACTAGGATCAATAGTAAGAGTCTGAGTACGAGTCTGATTGGTAACTGGAGCTTTAGCACTTGTGGCTGTTATCTGAATAGAGTTACGTCTAAATGGAAAGAACAACAAACGGTTTGAGTGCCAGTGCAGCTGTCCGGTACATCAACGTGAAAATTTCCTGTACTGGTCGTATCACTCGCATGATCATCATCCACCCATTCATAAGAACGACATTCTTAACGAAACATATATAGGATAGCGCAAAATTTTAGTAGCTCTGTATTTACATTGTATTTGAATTTTCACAAAGTCCTTTTCTTTCCTGTCTTTTATACCATTGCTGTTGGTGTCTTCAAACACATACCCTTTTGCTGTCTGGGCAGATAGGTATGCCGTAAACAACAGCATACCTATTACTAAACTATTTTTTTTCATTATTGTTAATCTACGGTATCCCACCATACTTTAATATTAATATCATCTTCGCCTATCATTTGTACTGCATCCTGGTAATGCGCAGGGTTATAAACCTGCTGATCTGTAGGATATGTAAATCGGGAAGGCATTACAGCATTGTTAAGCATTGCTGTGGTAGTAGGCAGTTCCGGCAATCCGGTCCTTCTATATTCAAACCACTGTTGGTAGTCCGTAAAATAAAGCGCATAATATTTTTGTAACATTATCCTTTCCAGTGTACCATCATAAGCTACTGCAGCATTGGTAAAATATTCAACCGGAGCCGTTACCCCTAACTGCTGCATTGGTTCAGCTTTAATGAACTCCACTTCAGCATAGGTTAGTATCATAATTTTCATAGGGGCTACTGCCTGAGTTCTTTGTAATGTCGATCCGCTATACTGAAATTGAGAATCGGAACCTGCATAAGCACTCGGTATACCTTTATATCCGATTTCGGCTCCGGCCAAATCAGTAGCTTTTGTAGCTATAATTGGTAACCTCGGGTCGTTAAATGTATTCAGGTTATCAATAAAGAAAGAAGACATCTTAAGTGCGTTATTAAAATCCTGAGGCCTTCCCCACGGCGAAACATTTGGTGTTACACCCGTTACCTGTAACATTGCAGATTCTGCCGTTGTTGTGAATACTGGATATGTAACCGGGTCATTTACCATTGCTGTTAACTTTTCAAAAGCGTTAGTTTCTGGTCTGTTAGAAATCCTCAACAACAACCTCATGTGCAATGAATTGGTAAACTTTCTCCATTTAGTCACATCATTCTGGAAAAGGATATCGTTGGCATATATCATCCCTCTTTGTGTATTGTACAACGTATTGGCTCTTTCCAGATCGGCTAACAAGGTCTCATAAATATGCTCCTGTGTATCATAAGCAGGATATCTTATTCCTTCTGCGGCCCTTACTGCTTCTGTCATCGGGACAGGCCCAAACATGTCAGTAAGATTAGAATATACCCATGCGTTAAGCGTAAGTGCTACAGCTTCATAATTAGTATCACCCGCCTTCTCTGCTGCCATACGCATCTCCCTGATCCCTGCGAGCCACTTATACGAATTATTCCACGAAGAGTTACCTATATTAGGACTCACATCATAACGATGCAAACCTCCCGAAACACTTGGAAAAGGAAGTGACACCTGCATAAGGTTAAAAGTGACTTCCGTACTCCTTAAAGCATGGTGGTTAGCCATACCATAAATGATAGGATTTAATAAAGTTCCGGGACTTATCTCCGCGATACGGTTAGGATCTTCATTAGTATCATCAAAATCTCCGGTACAAGCTGTACTTAAAAATAATAGCGATAAACCGGCTGCTATAATTTGTATCTTTTTCATGTTGCTGTCTCTATTATAAGTTTAGTTTTAAGTTGAAACCATAAGTAGCAGGCGAAGGCATTTGCCCCATCTCTACTCCCGGTAATATAGTATCACCGTTAAGTGCTGCTGTTTCAGGATCGTAAATCGGGAAATCAGAAATTACAGCAAGATCACGTCCAAATACCGATAGCTGAACACCTTTTAATCCTGTACCTTCTAACCATTTAGAAGGGAAATTATACATCAAGCTTACTTCACGAAGTTTCAGGTAAGAAGCCTCAAATGAGTTCGATTCAATATTTGCCCTTCTGTAGTAACGGGTATAATAATCCGCTAAACCTGCTTTAGTAGTATTAGGAGAATAAGTTCCGTCAGCATTCTGTACAACTCCATCTCCAATAATAAAGCCGTCTTCCCTACCCATTAATGATCCCTCAAGTTTACCCTGCTCCATCATTTTATGATGCGTCTGAGAATATATGATACCTCCATATTGTCCGTCAAGAGTTACACTTGCTGTAAAATCACCAATGGTAAATACGTTTGTTAGTCCGGCTTTCCAGTCTGGGCTTGCATCCCCTATGTATTGTATTTCATCCGGGTATGCAGGTAAACCTGCCTCATCATAAACAATCTTTCCTTCAGGAGATCGTACAAAGCCGTAACCATAAATTGCAGTAGTTGTACCACCCACTTTACCTATAAGAGAAGCTGTACCTCCTTCACCTATTACCTGCTGCCCATTCTCAACACCATCGGCAAGCTCAAGTATCTTATTCCAGTTACGTGACCAGTTAAGGGTAGTGCTCCATTTGAATTTTTCGTTATCAAATATTTTTCCACCCAAAACAAGTTCAATTCCCCTGTTTCTTACTTTACCGGCATTCATAATCGCACTACTGTATCCTGTACTGTAATCAATAGGCACCTTAATAATCTGGTTTTTTGTATTACTCTCATAAACAGTCGCATCAAGGCTTAGGCGTTTCCCTAACATAAATATCTCAAATCCGGTCTCTAAGCTTGTTGTTATCTCAGGCTTAAAATGCCCATTAAACAATACCGGATCCATCTCTGCCGAACTCGGGAATGAAGAGTAGTTATAGTATTTATTCGTTCTGTACGGATATGTATCATTACCCACCTGTGCAAACGAGAAACGATATTTTAAGTAATCGATGGTTTTTGTGATATCAAACATATCCGAAAGCACAGCACTTAAGTTTGCTGATGGATAAAAGAATGACCTGCTTTCCTTTGGAAGCGTACTCGACCAGTCATTACGTCCTGTTACATCCAGGAACAAATAGTTTTTATATGACATCGATAATAACCCATATAAACTGTTCACTTCTTTATTACTATCATTTCTCTCAATAATAGGAGCATTAACACCGTTTGTCAGTTTATACACATCAGGCACAACAAGCCCTTCAACTTCTGCCTCAGTCCTTCTGTATTTTTCAGTCCTGTTGTTACCTCCTACCGATCCTGAGAAAGAAAAATTATCATTCAGGTCTTTTTTATAAGATAAAAGGAAATCGTTATTAACTTCCTGCATAAATACATCCTGTGTCTTGAAGAACCCTTTAGCATACCTATTAATACTATAAGGCCTGCGTTGTTGCCTGTTCTGGTTGTATGTGTTTAGGGCACTTCTCAGCAATAAATCAAAGTTATTCCCAAGGTCAATGTTAGCATATATATTACCTACTACCTGAGTACTTTCCAGTGAGTTGGTTGCTTTGTAAGCAATAAGGTAAGGGTTATCGATAAACGAACTGTAAGGATTGATCTGATCGATATTTTCAAGGCCATTCATCCATATAGGCTTGTACCAGTCAAGATCTACGTTAGGATTCTGGAATATCATGAAATAAGCAATCGATCCGTTATTATAACCCGTAGATGGTAAGTTATCACTGATTCTGTTATTGAAATTAACCGATGTACCAAGTTTAATCTTTTCAGATATCTGATAATTAGCATTTACCGAAGCGGTTACCCTTTCAAAACCCGTATTTGGCATAATCCATTCATTTTTCTGGTGTCCTATAGAGGCTCTCATCGAACCTTTATCATCACCTCCCTGAAATGAAATGTTATTATTAGTAGTTACGCCTGTTTCCCAAAAATCTTTCCTGTTATCGTCATACGCCCTCCATAAAGTTCTTTCGGTTCCCTGTGTCTGTGTCACCGGATCGTATTGATAGTAATACTGCCCGTTAAATGCGGGTCCAAAAGCACTACTTGTTCCGCTTGTACTTGTACCGTCTGCAGAGTTTCCATAAGAATAATAAGGATTACCATCTGCATCAAACGAGTTGCCTGTACCCTGACCGTATTTATACTGATAATCCGGCCATCTCTGGATTACATCAAAAGTTGTCCCCGTATTAACCGTTATACCAAGACCTTTGCTTTTCTTACCCGATTTAGTTGTAATAATTAGGGCACCGTTGGCTGCACGGCTACCATAAAGTGCGGCAGCTCCTGCACCTTTAAGAACAGTTACGCTTTCAATATCATCAAGGTTAAGATCAGAGATACTGTTACCATAATCGATAGGTGAATCTTCACCCATGTAAGCCGTTGGTGATCCTGATGTTGTCATTTGGGGCTTCATAGGCACTCCATCAATTACAATCAGCGCCTGGTTCTGATTCAGGTCGATAGACCTGTTGCCCCTAAGAACAATAGATTGTGAATTTATTGGCCCAGAACCTGAAGAGGTTATATTTACACCTGCTACTTTACCTTTAAGTGCCGAAGACCAGTTGTTGGGAGTTGTTTTTTCTAACTCATCTGTCTTTATAGTTTGCTGTGCAAAACCCAGGCGTTTTTCCTCTCTTTTGATACCAAGAGCTGTCACAACAACTTCACTCAGTTCATTAGCCGATGTAGTAAGCTTTATGTTAAGTACCGTTTTTCCTTGTAACTCAACTTCAGCGGTTTCAAAACCAACGTAAGAAACTATAAGTGTTGCAGAAACATTACTAACAGTAATGGTAAAGTTACCATCGATATCAGTATTGGCAACATTTTTAGTTCCTTTCTCCATTATTGCGGCACCCGGTAATGGAAAACCGTCATTATCAAGTATCTTACCTCTTATCACTACAGGCAATTCATTCTTAATTGCGGTAATGGTATTGTTCAGTCTTTTAAAATCAACTCCGGTTTTGGAAGTGATCTTTTTTAGAATGTCTTCTATACTTTCGTTTTCAGCTTGTATAGAAATACGCTTTACACTTCCTGATACTTTTTCGTCAAATACAAAAGTATAGGCCGATTTTTGTTCAATGGCAGTAAACACTTCAGTAATTGTAACATTGTTCAGGTTTAAGGAAATCTTAGTCCCCGATTTTTGCCCCGGTGAGGCAAATCCCTGAAAAATGATCAGGAACGTAAACATCACACAAAGATGTTTTTTGTTTGTTAGGTAATTTAAAAAAATTTGTAGTTTCGTCTTCATTACTAGTGGGCTATATTAATTAGTCTGTTTTAATACCCGTTCCTGTTGCAACCAGGGGCGGGTTTTTAGTTAATGTAATTGTCTTTTTTTCTTATAAGCACATGGTTTTTAGTTATATATTTAATTTCAAGTTGCTTTAGGGCAGCGATACTGCTAAGTACATTTTCAAATTTTTCGTCTTTAAACTTTCCCGATATCGTAAGGTTTTCAATTCCTTCATTTTCGAAATCAACCGTCACATCATACCAGTTCTCGATGATTTTAGCAGTTTCGGCAAGTGTATTGTTTCTAAGGAAAATGGTATTCTGGGTCCAGGCGATACCTTCTGAACTATCGTCTTCAGTAAAATTGAATCGAAGGTTTTGGTTTAAACTTACCTGCTGATCTCTTACCAGCAACAGTTTCTCTCCTGATGGTGAAGTAACCTGTACCTTACCGCTCACTACACTAACCTTTGTATTATTATGTTCGTAGGAGTTTACATTGAAAGACGTTCCAAGCACCT
>QFQM01000288.1 GCA_003243255.1 Flavobacterium psychrophilum
TAATGTCAATGTAGCCAATTACCAGCTTCGCAAAGCCAAAGGCGGATGGCTGGGTGCGCTATCAGCCACCGGCAACCTCAACGAGCTTTCCCTTAAACAAAATAGCGGCAGCACGGGCGGAGTTAATCAGGCAACACTGTTCCCCCGTTACAATTTTAGCCTTAACCTGCCATTGGATTATTTTACCTCCAGGGCCAATGAGGTAAAGATTGCCCGGGAAAACCTGTACATCGCCAATGCACAAAAAAATGATCAATACAGAGATATCCGGAAAGCCGTCCTGGCCCAATATGAAGATTACCTGATGCACAAGGAAAAGCTGGAATTGGTCACCCGTATGGCTCAGTCAGGATATACTGAATACAAATTGACTGAAAAAGATTTTTCCGATGGCGCAGCAACACCTGAAGAGGTTAAGAAATCTGAAAACGCCTATTACGAGTTGCAGATGCGCAAGGTGGAAATGCAGCGCAATTTCAATATTTCCAAACTGGAATTGGAGCAAATGATCGGCGTTAGTATCGATGATGTATTAGGAAAGAAGTAAAGACCTTGACGTTTCACAACTTGTCCCGACTTGGCGGGATCTAACGTTTCACTATTATGATATGACCTTTACCCAAACCACAACACAACCTCAGGTAGCACCTGCCGCCAAAACCAAGGTATTTTTTCCCAACCTCGACGGGTTGCGGTTTATATCCTTCCTGGTGGTATTTCTGCACCATTGCTACCTGTCCTTTTTCAGCTACTTGCAAACCTCATCACCTACCGCATTTAAAATACAGTCCTTCTTGTTTCAGTATGGTACATTAGGAGTCAATTTTTTCTTTGTGCTCAGCGGCTTCTTGATTACCTACCTCCTCATCAGGGAAAAAGAAGTGACAGGCACCATCCATGTTGGCAATTTTTATATTCGCCGTATACTGCGCATCTGGCCATTATATTTCCTTTGCCTCTTTATTGGATTTGTGCTCTTTGCCATGCTCAAGAAAATGGGCGGAGAAGTCCCCCACGAAAGCGCCAACCCCTGGTATTATATTTTCCTGGTGGGCAATTTCGATTACATGAATACCTGGCCCATAAAACCCGATGCGATCCTTTTATCAGTATTGTGGTCCGTATGCGTGGAAGAACAATTCTACCTGGCTTGGCCGGTGATCCTCAAATTTATACCAGTAAAGTCCTATAAGTATGTATTTGCGGGCATCATGCTCCTGTCGCTGGTGTTCCGTTCCTTCTATACCCATAATACCGAAGCCGATCATGCAGTACGGTATTTCCATACACTTTCCCTGATTGGCGATATGGCCTTGGGTGGAATGGTAGCATGGCTGTTATCGTTCCCCGGCAAGTTCAGGGATTTTATTACCAATCTCAGCAAGCCTGCCATTGCGTTGATCTATATCGGTACACTGTGTGTAACACTGCGCAAAGGATATATATTCCCATATGGTGCGCCTATTATTTTTGAGCGGCTGGTGATAGGAATGTTCTTTGCGTTGATCATTGCCGAACAAAATTTTGCAAAGAACTCCCTCTTTAAAATGAGTCAGTCGAAGCTCATGAGTAAACTGGGGGTATATACATACGGGTTATACTGTCTTCACCTCTTGGGTATGTACGCAACCGTAAGAATAGTAGTGAAATTGGGGTGGCACGAAGATAATTTGTGGGTGGCTGGAGCATCGGCTGTTATAGGCCTGCTGCTTTCCATAGCCATCAGTTTGGCTTCCTACCATTTATATGAGAAATGGTTTTTAAAATGGAAAGACAAATTCGCTTTCATTACTAAATAATGGTCTGTATCTTGTGTTAACCAGGTTACGATTGCCTGCCAGTTAACAGCTAAGGCTAACTGCTAATAGCTTAACTTAAACCGATTTAATGGACCGGCGTTCATCAGTTCCGGAGCGACTACTTGTTTTTACCGGAGCATTTATTTTCTTTCTTTGCACCCTGGCGGCTAATTTCTCCGGGCCGCATGACTCTATCGGATATCTCAACGGTATAGTTACTGGCAATCATTTGTTTCATCCACACCATCTCATATACCATTTCGTTACACATTATTGGCTTGTATTCAGTAAAGCCTTGCTACCAGGCGTTAAAGATTACTACCTCGTAGAAGCATTTACAGCACTGTGGGGTAGCGGAACAATGACGGTAGTATATTGCTTTTTCCGTAACAGGTTCAGGTTGTCGGTGATTCAATCACTTATAAGCCTTACTGTTATAGCCTTCTCATTTGGTCCTTGGTTTTATAGTGTGAATATTGAAGTATACGCGCCACCCATGCTCTTTTTGCTGATGGCCCTGTATATACTCACCAAAGAACGGTTGCAGCAAGCCGATATTTGGAAAGTGACCCTGCTTCATATAATGGCCATTCTGTTCCACCAGGTGCATGTGTTGTTCACGGTGGTAATACTCTATAAACTTTGGCAGCAGCGGAATAATATCAGGTTGGTGCCGGCTTTTCTCCAATACGCCTGTATGGGCATTGTATTGGTAGGAGGAGCTTACTTTATTGTAGGGTGGATAGTGGAAGGACAGAGCAGCATGGATAAATGGGTAGGCTGGTTGAGAGGATATACCCAGGACGGCGTATACTGGAAACCCCTTGATACTAAACTACCACTGTTGGTAGCCATTGGATATTCCCATGCATTTGTAGGAGGGCATTTTATACTGCGTCTTCCGAATGTAGAAAGAGCTTTAAGCGAATCACTCCACACCCATTCCCTGGGTGATGAAATGTACCTGGCCCGTCATATTTCCCATAGCACAGCAGTATTCCTGACAGTGTTGAGCGTCATATTGGGTATCGCTATGCTGTGGCTCATCGTGCGCTTTTTCCGTAGGTATAAGACGATCAGTGCTGCGGCAGGCAGTGTAGTTATCCCGCTGATGATCGTTGGTATAGTTTACTCGCTCTTCTTCACCTTCTGGATGCCGGAAATATTGGAATTCTGGATCTTCCAGGTCATTCTGCTGTGGTTATTGCTGTTAGGTACGCTTCAGTATGGCGGTAAAGGAGTTCCTTCCTTTAAAGGGTGGGGACGTATCAAGCCAGTAATGTTGGTAGCTGGCATCAGCATTATGCTGTTCATCATTAACTTCTTTGGTAGCGTCCGTTGGATGCTCGACCTGGAAAACGACCAGTACTATGCCAAAATGAAGCAGGTAAAAGAACAGGTACGCGACAAGGATGTAATACTGCTCCAGGATGCATGGCAGTTGAAAGACTTCTTCACCTATTTCACCCAAGCCAAAGTGCATGAGGCGCCAGCTGTCGATTCCCTTCGACCCATAGTCGATAAAGCGGTAGCAGATTGTCTTGAGCAGGGAGGCCGGCTATACATTTACACAGAAGCCACCCATTTTCAGCCACAGGGCACCCGGTATATAGACTCCCTGCTGAAAGTGTATGAACCACGTAAAAAAGTGCTTCCGGATTCTACAGCCAATATTCTGGTAATAGAATAATGTACGTATTTTCGCAGTAACGATTACCCATTGTCATCCATCCAATCATTTTCCTGCCAAAACCAGGCTTTATCCTGATTATTTTGATGCGATTGTAAATAGCTGGCGTTCCCGGCTGTTCGTGTGCATGGTATTAAATACCAGTTTAAATTCCTGTACAATGGCTGTTATTTTCGACAATAATCTGATCCCTGCCTTCCACCGCAACGAACCACAGGCCCTGCGTATCCTGCTCCAGGAACATTATGCTCCAATGGTTAGTTATGCCAACCAACTTATCAATGATCAGGAAGAAGCCACAGAAATGGTGGTCAATACCTTCATAAAGCTGATCGCCATGCGCCAGCATTTTAAAACAGCTGAGGATGTAAAAACATTTCTGCTGGTTACGATACGGAACAATTGCTATGATTTTTTGAGGTGCGTCGACATGGATAAGCCATCCAGAAAAGAAATGCTTTACCTCGCTGATCTGTTGCAAGCAGATAAAGCAGGAAATCCAGGTTTAGTGACGATAGAAACACTGCTCGCATTATATAACGGTATTTACAAGTTGACCGGTCAGTGCAGTGAAGTATTCCAGCTCCTTTTTTATAATAAGATGACTACAAAAGATGTTGCTGAACAATTGGGCATTCCATTAAATGCCGTGCAGGAATATCGATCCCACGCTATCAAACAGTTACAACCTTTATTGGAAAAAGTATAACTGTAATACACTACATACAACCAGGACGCCGGAAAGCAGGAACAATAAAACCTTGATTTTATCAGAAACCGTCAGGAAAACTATGAAATCAAAAAAGAAAAAATTGGAAACCGAATTACCGGTATTGTATAATCGATGCTTGCCGTTAGCGACGAACAATGGTATGGAAATGGGAAAAATTCCGGAAAAAGGAAGAAAGAGGGTGGCCAGAAAGGGAAATGAGGAAGGGATACAGAATGGATAGGCCATGGATACTCCATACTAATGCCCTCTAACCCCAAAAACAGGTGCAATTTGCAAAAGGGCAGGCCAGAACGCGCCTTGGTATTACGCCCCTTGTAATCTGTAACTTGCACCCGGTAACCTGAAACCGCTAACCCTAACCCGGTCCCTTAATTGAGCAGTATCAATAATTCCTGCCAATCGCATTATTTTTTACGGATGATACAGTACTTTTTTATGCCATCTGGTGAAAAGAGCTTACCGAAGGACAGTTTTTCGTAGATTGATTGGTATATTTGAAATACTACATCCTTCGAATGACCCGCTAAACGATCCTCGCCTTATTTTCCCTTTTCTATGAACTATGAGCCAGGAAATCAACGATCAGCAAGATGGCCAGGCAGGCGATGACCAGCTATCTTTACACCCTTTGTGTGAAGAAGACTTTCCATGGTTGTTATTGTGGATGACCAAAGAGAACAACGCCAGTTTGTCCCTGCTGCTTCAAACCACTAAAAGCAGTTCTGAAATAATCATCATAACGGGAGTTATAAACCAACATGAACGCGTGAGCCTGCTTACTGCTTATTCAGCGGTGTTCACCAGATTAAGAACAGCCTATACACTGCAGCCGGGCGAGTATA
>QFQM01000019.1 GCA_003243255.1 Flavobacterium psychrophilum
ACTAACACAAGAAAAACTCCGGGAGGATGTGTCGACGACACAACGTGCGCCTTACCCCCAGGAACAGGAAATTAACCTGCCAAGGCATAAGATGACCACGACACCACAAAGAATAACAGTATGAGAAAAACAGAATATGCCATTGTGGACATTGAGACCACCGGAGGCCATGCCAGTGGTAGCCGTATTACCGAAATTGCCATCATCATCCATGATGGTATGCAGGTACTGGATCGTTTTGAAACTCTTATCAATCCGCAAAAAGAAATATCGCATCCGATATTTGCCCTTACGGGTATCAACAATGAAATGGTAGCTAATGCCCCGATATTTGATGATGTTGCTGAGAAAATTTTAGAAATGCTGGAAGGACGGATCTTCGTGGCGCACAACGTCAACTTTGACCATTCATTTGTCCGGCATGAACTGGGGAGGGCCGGCCTGAAATGGACTGCAAAAAATAAGTTGTGTACCGTACGAGCCGCACGAAAGATAAGGCCCGGGCTGCCTTCGTATAGCCTGGGTAATTTGTGCCGTTCCCTGGATATACCGCTTCTTCATGCCCACCGCGCCGGTGGCGATGCTGATGCAACTGCAATCCTGCTCGCAATGCTTTTGCAATGGGACACCGATGCGGTTATTGACAAGATGGTTAAAAAGAACGCGAATGACCAGCGGTTGCCACCCAACCTGCCTCCTGAAGATTTTGAAGCCTTGCCGGAAAAGCCGGGAGTGTACTATTTCTACAGCAGGGAAAAGAAGGTAGTATATGTTGGTAAGGCAAAGAATTTAAAAAAACGCGTTGCCCAGCATTTTAGCGGGCATAAGATTACTCCGCAGCGGCAAAACTTCCTGCGGGACATATACAGCATCTCCTTTGAGGTTTGTGCCTCGGAATTCATGGCATTGCTACTGGAATGCTGTGAGATTAAAAAACTATGGCCCATGTACAACCACGCTTTAAAAAAATTCGATCCAAAATTCGGGCTTTATGAATATGAGGCACGTAATGGATACAAATACCTGGCTATTGGTAAACTCGTAAAACACCAAGCTTATATCGAAATGTTTCATTCCCTGCATGACGGGGTAAACGTGCTGTTAAAGCTTTCAGGAGAATTTTCCATTGACAGAAGGTTCTGCCACTATGGAAACACAGATGAACAGGGTACTACCACACGGGATCTTACCATGTTGCCTGATCTGGAAAAGCACAATGACGCTATAAACAAAGCCCTCGAATTTCTGGAAGCCTCACGCCCGAGTTATGCGATTGTAGACAAAGGTAGGACTAAAGAAGAAAGGAGCTGCATATGGGTGGAAAAAGGACATTTTTATGGTATGGGTTATATCCACTCTGATACTATCATTCATGATACATCCGAAATCCGGGACTATGTCGCAACTTACAGCAGTAATGGCTATATCATGCAGCTTATCAATGCGTTTACAATTAAATACCCTGGAAAAGTTGTGAAGCCAAAAGCGCAACTTGCAATAAATCAAGACGATTATGACACTTTTTAACGATACAGAACTCTTTACAGTAGGCAGCAGCCCAAAAAAACATATTGACCTTCCGGACTTGGAACTGATGCACTACGACGGTTTTATCCCGAAGCAGGAAGCGGACAATTATTATCAACGGTTGCTTCAGGATACACCCTGGAGGCAGTACCAAATGCCCATGTATGACAAAATGGTTACAGCACCACGCATGATTGCCTGGTATGGAGAACAGGAAGACAATGAGAATACACAGCCTTGGACACAGGAATTATTGGAGTTACGCAGCAAAGTTGAAAAGGAAACGGGATTGAAGTTCAATGCAGTGCTGCTGAACTTATACAGGAATGGCAACGACAGCGTGGCCTGGCATACCGATAAAGAGCATCGGATTGGGCGCAATCCCAATATTGCCTCGCTTACTTTCGGGCAGACCCGACCTTTTAGATTTCGCCATAAGACCAATAAGGATATTGCGCAGGTTGAGATACCTTTGCATCACGGGACATTACTACTGATGTCAGGGTCAACAAATACGTTTTGGGAACATCATATTCCAAAGTCATCTAAAGAAATGCTGCCAAGAATTAATCTTACCTTCAGGCAGATTGCAAAATTGAAGTGAACTTGCTATATTTGAATATAACCTAACCAATCAACAGACCCTATGGAAAATCCAATATACCGTCTAAAAGATATACATAAAATTCCTATAAACACCGCGGGGAAAGAAGTACAGCAAGTATGACAACAGTATTTTCTGTAAAGCTTTTTATTTACAGAATACTACCAAACAGCAGACTTTTGAACTAATCTGCTGCGCTGTGTACGCTTTGGAACTATATATCTCATCAATAAACGTCTATTATTTATCGAGGCCAAAAAAAATCGATTATAAGATTGACGGGGTAAACACCCAGATCGCCTATCGCAATGCAGTATATATCATAAAGCAAATGTGAAGCAGCCCTATTCTTCACTTTTCAAAAAAATAGGACATCTTCGCATTTTTGCTTGATCGCTTGCTTAACATCTAGTTCTTTAGCCTTCTCTTTGTGGAGGAGCACTCTTTTATCTTTTCAAACCAGTAAATAGAAATATGCATATAGCACAACTTAAACTGTGGAATTTCAGGAAATATGGCCTCTCGCACGGCATCGACATTATTGAAGGCAATCCTGGGTTAGAAGTTAACTTTACGAAAGGCTTAAATGTTATCATCGGTGAAAATGATTCTGGCAAGACCGCAATAATCGATGCGATAAAACTCGTGTTAAAAACCCACAGCTACGATTATATTCGTGTGGAAGACCATGACTTCCACAATAACACTGAGCGTCTCAGAATTGAAATCGTTTTTGAAGGCTTGGAAGATGATGAAGCGAAAAATTTTACCGAGTGGATTGGATGGTACGGGATGGGGAATGATGCCGTACCTTATTTGAAACTTCACTATGATGTACGCAGGCAGGATAAGCGAATCTTTCCAAGCGACGTCAAAGCTGGCGTCGACCAGGATGGGTACATTATGACAGCCGAAGCGAAAGAATACTTAAAAGCTACCTATCTAAAGCCTTTGCGTGACGCTGAAAACGAACTTATAGCAAAGCGGAACTCCAGGTTGTCACAGATACTATTGGGTGATCCTGCTTTTAAGGGACGCGAGAAAGACCATGAACTGGTTAAGATATTCGAAAACCTTAGCATTGAGCTCAATAAATACTTCAGGGGAGAATTCAGTATGCCTCTTCTTGATGAGCATGGGAAGGAAAAATTAGGTGAGGACAATATGCCGCTGGTGTTTAGGCCGGAAGGAGGTAAAAAAATAAAAGACACGATCGACAGCTATATTAAAGGCTTTTATGGCAATGAATACGAAGCAGAATTCAATGCTACCTCCAATTCCATAAAAAGCATTCTGGAAAAACTTGCTCTATTGCTAAAAGATAAGATACATCCCGGACTCGGAACATTAAACCGTCTGTTTATGGCCGCCGAACTATTGCACCTGAACAAAACCAACTGGTCCGGACTAAGGCTCGGGCTTATAGAAGAACTCGAAGCGCACCTGCACCCACAGGCTCAGATGCAGGTCATCGAAGCGTTGCAAAAACAAAACTCCATACAATTAATACTCTCCACGCACAGTCCGAATTTAGCCTCGAAACTTAAACTGGAAAACCTAATCATCTGCCATGGAGACCATGCTTATCCTATGGGAGCCGGCTACACAAAATTAAATAAGGACGATTATAAATTTCTTGAAAAGTTTCTTGATGTCACTAAAGCAAATCTCTTTTTTGCAAAAGGACTGATATTGGTTGAGGGATGGGCAGAAGAGATTCTGCTTCCCAGCATAGCCGCAAGTATAGGCATAAACCTCACCGAAAGAGGAATCTCCATCGTGAATGTAGCAGGCATAGCTCTTGAAAACTATGCAGATATATTTCTCAGAAAACAAAAACCTTTCATAGAGGTGCCTGTTGCGATAGTTACAGATTGTGATGTATCTGAGTATGAAAGGAAGGGAGATCTGTACAGCAAAAGAAAGGGGGCTGCAATAAAAAAAGAAACAGACGAAAAAATAGTTGCCATAAACGCAAGATCAAAACAACATATAAAATATTTTCCTGCGCCACACTGGACTTTGGAATATTCGCTTTTCAAATCAAAATACCTCAAAATAATATTTCAGGATGCAGCAAAGGAAATTCATACGAAAACAATCTGGGATGACGATTTTGAAAAAGAACTTGCTATAAAGCTAATCAATAAAGGATTAAAAAAAACAGAGATAGCCTACCGTGTAGCAAATACAATTGAGGAAGACCTGAAAAAAGGAAAAGATAAAAAGCTATCTATAACTGATGATGAAAAAGACAGTATAAACTACCTCATTAAAGCCATTAAGTATGCCTGTGGAAATTAAGGTCACAAAAGAAGATATAGCGTACGCTGAAAAAATTCTGTTGCCTGAGGGAAAATCCTTTGATGCAGAGAGGAAAAAATACATACGGGATTTTCGCACCCTCGATCTTCAGGCAGTACCCGGCAGCGGAAAAACAACTGCCCTTTTAGCAAAGTTACTAATACTCGAAAGAAAATTACCTTTTTCGGACGGATCCGGTATATTGATAATTTCCCACACCAATGCGGCTGTAGATGAAATCAAGGAGAAACTATACAGGCATTGTCCAAGGCTTTTTGCCTACCCTAATTTTATCGGCACTATCCAAAGCTTTGTCGACACCTTCTTAGCGATACCTTTTTACACCTCAAAAAATAAAAAGAAGCCTTTACGTATCGATAATGAAATATACGGGGAAAAAATCGATTGGTACCTGAATAATCTTTGGTCCAGCAAATTCGGTTTTCCCGATGACTTGATAAAAAAGATAGCTCATATTAAGAATGCCACTCCCGATATCTTCCATAATTACAGGTTTCGTATTGATGATAATGTGGTAATCCTCACTGATAATGAGAACTATTCAAAGCTTGAAATCTCAAAACCAAAAGGCAACACTAAAAAAGAAAACTATAAAGATTATACAGCAGAGGAAAAAGAAAGCGTTTATGGTTGGTTCAAAGAACTTAAAATAAAAATTTTAAAAGACGGTATACTTAACTTTGATGATGCTTACTTTTTAGCTGAAAACTATATCCGCAAAATTCCAAAAATTAAAGCAATACTCCAACAACGCTTTGCTTATGTTTTTGTTGATGAAATGCAGGATATGGATAACCGCCAATACGATCTCTTGGAAAAATTATTTTATGATGATGGGTGCTTGTCGGTCATTCAACGTATTGGGGATAAAAATCAAGCCATCCACAATTCCGTAAAAACAGCTGCCGATTGGAGGGATAGGAAAACCATACTAAAAATAACTGGGAGCCCGAGGTTAAGCGGACCTATAGCAAAAATAGTTGAAAAGTTTGCACTACACGCTGGTGAGAATTTTGAGATCAAGGGCCTAAATGACTGTGAAATAAAACCTCATATCATAGTTTTTGAAGACACGAAAGATATCATGCCTGGATTTACGGAAATTTTGCGAACATATGAAACTTCAGGGAAACTAAGCTGTGAGGGTAAAAATATAAAGGCTGTCTGCTGGAATACGGAATGGAAAAATCAAAAGGATATTGCTGATAAGTCAAAACTGCGCCTGACAGATTACTGCGCAGGCTTTTCTAAGGACAAGCAGGTTCCTAAACTGGATCATAGCCAACTTAAAAACTACCTGATTGCTGACGATAAATACAAAAGCCTGTCACATATTAGGAAGAACATTCTAAATGCATTACTAAAGGTTTTACGCCTTGAAAATATTACTGGAGCCAGTGACCGCAATTTTACTAAAAAGACGCTGCTCAATTATATTAAGACAGATCATGAAGATCATTATAATATCTTAAACCAGAACTTATACCTTTGGTCGATAGGAATTGTGAGGGAAGATGTAGATGGCGTCTGGCAGGAAATTAAGAAATATATTCCTAGCCTGCTTGCACTATTTAGAAAAGGTCCTCTCTCTAACATTTCCGGTGTTTTTGTTAATGAGGATAGTAGGGACGCGGGATCTAAAAATACCTCTAAATCGGCCGCACCTTCAAACATTTATGTCAATGGCAATCTAAGTATCGAATATACAAGCGTACATGCTGTAAAGGGGCAAACGCATTATGCTACATTATACCTGGAATCTTTCTATGAAAAAGGATATGGCAATTATGAGTCGGAGCGGCTTAGAAATCAGTTCTTAGCTACCCAGACAGTTGCTGAAACCCTTGCATCATTGGCTAATAGCCGAGAATTGGTAGCACAGTCTTCCAAAATGGCTTATGTAGGCTTTTCTAGGCCTACGCATTTCTTATGCGTAGCCATTCACAAAGCGCGATATGAGCAGTATCTCAAAGGTATCAGTCAGGATTTATGGGAAATAAAAACATTATAATAAATTGTAAAGGTTCTGTCATATCTGCGCTTTAACTGACATCAGTCAAACATATAAGGTTAGGTCGCCAATTTACAAATGAATTGTACATCGTTATTTCAGGTTTAATCATCTGTTTTTTTCTCGTCATATGTACGACTTTAATTCCGTGCAATGTCCTTTCCGCTTATTCATAACTTTTAAAGCCTAACCTATTTTATATCCTTCACTTGACAAAACGATCATCCTGCCGGGCAATGTTGTTTAGATATTTACATTGTCTAATATTTTTATTAGAATACGAACGCTTGTTGTAAACTTTAATAGCTCCCCCTATTCCATCCACTTTATCTACAATGATTACTCTGGGTTTACCATTGTTGTTAATTGCCTTTATCAAAAATAATTGAGTACTCATCCTCCGTATTCTCCTAGTTAAAAGAAAATCAATTGTATTACCTGATTTATCGGCAGCTCGATAAGATAACAGGACATTACAATCTGACTATAATAATATTTCTATCTGAAAATAATATACCCTTAAAGTCCCGAAACCAATTTGGTAATAAAGTAAAAATGCAATTAAAAAAGTAAAACGTATTTCAAAGAATATAGCGATTGATAGTAATTAACATTTGCTTGCACTTTTAGAATAACCTCTTAAATTTCATTATGTTATAAAGTAAATCAGGCAAAATTACGGGGTTTTACAAAATAAAATCTTACTAATTTTCTGTCAGCAAATTAACAAATGAAAATATGGCAAAATTATCAGTATCCAATGGGGATATCGCCCTAATTGATGTGAAGTTATCTTTCACAGGGACAGTACGAAATCATGTTGTAACAGTTGAAAATCAACACATTCCAACAGTTAACAATGAAGCCAAAGATGTTGAGATAGTGCTTGATGGCGATCCGGTCCGTATACGGGGCAGGTTTGTGGGATCAAAGGGAAGCGTCATTGACAAGTTCGAGGTAGGCATCAACGGCGTGTTTGGGTTTAAGGTGGCAGACATTAAATTCAAGTACGACGAGATAGAAATCACTGTACATATACCTTATAGTAAATTTAATTTAAAAGAGAAAAAATGAAAAAAATAATTGCTTTAGCGCTCCTCCTTTCATTTATAGATTTGTATAGTCAGTCAATAATAACTACCACCTCAGGCAAGAGTGGTATTTTAGTTGGCGCCGAAAATGATTTTGCAGGTATATCTTATGAAAATGCATCTGACAAGTTTACTTTTAATTACAAATCTACTCGGCAGGAAAAGCTCGATAGAAATGAAACAGATCAATATCCCAATTTTCACGGTTCAAATATTAGTATAGGCATTAAAACGGATAAGAACAAAAGCAAACTGATCTCCGATGGTAGCTGGCAAGGAGGAGTTGAGATGGATTATACGCTTTTCTGGACCAAAGATAACCGATCAAGACCTGAAAAAAGGGAAACGGAAGAGATTCCCGGAGGTAGTGTTGTACATAATGAGTTAGAATATAAACAATGTACCTGGTACGGCAAATTAACAGGCGCGGTTGAGCGTATCTACACATTTCAAACTGTAATCAAATATCAGGACACCACCTATGTTACTCTTGATAATCCGCTCCAAACCACATCCACGTTAACAGTGGGTTTTTACAAAACAATACGTTTTAAGACCTTCCACGACTTTTCCTGGGGAATATCTTCCAATATAAGCTACATCACCAATAGTGTGCGTAAATTAAAAGAATCCACCCTTACCCCACTTAAAGGCACTTACCTGAATCAAGAAGATAATTCGCCCATAATAAATATCGGCAAGCAAATTAGTTACTACAATGGCATTTCTGAAAATGAAATTTATGTCGTCCCAAGAGCCGATATATTTTACCGGTATAACTTAGGAGAAAAGAAACCGATAATTGGTATTATTGCATCATATTCTCCTTTGATCAGTTCTTTAAAGAAAGTCCCTGTTCGAAATTGTTTCGCGATCGGACCGAGTTTTGGCCTACCGTCCTTTTCCGATCACGTGGTGTTTGCTATCTTCAATGAATTCATACAGAACGAGAACCGTGTTTATAAATATCAACTGACTTTTAACGCTTCAATACCATTGAAATTTAAATAATTTATCGGTATATTTCTAAAATTAATCCTCAAATTCCCCAATTATTATCCATTTTAAAATGGATAATAATTAGGGATCACAACCTAGTTTTAGAGAATGACAAGATAACATGCTTTAGTTTCTAAACTATTTAATCAAAACATATATAAAACAATATATCAGACAAACTCAATAAGAATACTTAAATCAAAGTAATTTAAGGGAAAGCTTATTAATGTTATATTTGCGGTTTCCATCATATATTTATGAAGCTTCCATATTCAGACCATTTGCCGGTTCACAAACTTGCTGTAATTTTTGCAAACACTTCGGCAACGCATAAGTTTTATTGACTGCTTGCTATTGTAGATTTGGTAGAAAATGGCCTATCTGTCATCCTCAAAAAAGAATTATTTGCAAAAATGATCTACAACGCATGGTATACCCAAAACTTTTTCGAAAAGTAATGTAATTCAAAAACTTCAGAAGTGTTGATACGGTCGCGGTCCGGGCCTTCACTTTTTGTTTTGTTATCAATCTCAGTCCAAAACCTAAGCGACTTAATATGCCAAATACGGCAATCTAAATCTTAATTACTTTATATAATCCAGTATTCATTAAATTCATGTTATTTCAACCTAAAAATACTGGATATGAAAGAGTCAATTACCAAAGAAGATCTATGGCAATTTGCAGCCGAAATCATCAGGGAAGTAAAAAAAATAACTCAATCATCGAATAACCAAACGGATGAAGTCAATAACGAATGGCTAAAAAGTAAGGCGGTACGTAAGATATTGGATATATCTCCGGGTACGTTGCAAAACATAAGGATTGCGGGTAAAATACGCTTTAAGAAAGTTCTAGGTTCCTACTACTATAGCAAATCTGACATTCAAAAGCTGTTTAAAGATTAGATGTTAGTTGTGTTTCTAAATAATTATCAAATTAAACGAATTCACTATGTTTTCATACACAAAAGCCTATTAATCAATCACTTAAACACAAGTTTCAGATAAGGTTCAAGTTCGGTGCAATTTTTTAATGCCCATCCAAACATATAGGATTTCAGGGGCTTTCCAATTTAGGTTCGATTCGTGGCCGTACATGATTCTAATAGTTACTGCTTTTTTCCGAAAGTACAAAAGTGATGTTGTTTACGGCAAAAAAGGCCTTTCCAACTTTACATGACTTACATGAAAAAGCCTCCTGGAGGAGGCTTTAATAACTATTCTATTTTTTGCAGCAACCGTCAAGGTTTTCATAACCTTTAGGATCTGCCTTTACATCATCAGCATCATAACCTAATTTGCTGATTGCCGTTTTTATCTTGGCAAGATCAGTCTTTTTAGTGCTATATGTTACCTTAATGGTCATCGCTTTCTCATCAAGCACAACCATCTTGATTCCCGGTTCCCTTAGTAGCTTTTGGTTAAAAAGCTGGCCGCAGGTCTCACATGCCTTACAGTGATCGCAATAGATTGCCGTTTTAATTGTAACAGTCTGGTTTGCTTTTTCCTGCGCAACTGCAGTGTTAGAAAAAAGGATTGCTGTAAAAGCTATAAGGAACGTTTTAAGTATTGACTTCATTATATAATGTTTTTAGATAAGTTTAAAAAAATATCAGCAAGGGTTGTCCTTACTTTCAGTATTCGATAAATCATAGCTAAATCGTGGAGGCTGCCAGATTGCGTTTTCAATAGTCCTCACTTCACATACTATTTTTGAAAAACTTTTCTCCTTTTCCATAGGGTAAATGCTTATAAAGTCAAATGGCGAAAGAGAAGGCAACAAGAATCCCATACATAGGGAGCACGATGAAAACTGGCCACAGTCCCCGCAGCTTTTATCTTCATCGCTGCCACAGCTGTGCTTTTCTTCATGCTGATCAAAAATACCAAAGGTCTCCGCAATACTGCAGCATGGAACCGCTGAGAGAAGCAGCAGTAGCAACGAGAAAACAAGTACCAGTGGCTTCACCTGAAATTGCTTTTATAACGAAAGCAAATATACGAGGATATCCACAGGATATATAACTTCTCCTGGATTTTTTGGCGTACTTCATTTGCTTAGTGGCTGTGCACGCGCTTTTTCTTCCTGCTGTGGGACGGGTTGGCAAAAGTCACGGAAAGCCGCTCCCCTTCTATGTCCAATACAATCATGCAGTGCTCGAAGGAGGCTGCAGAGGACGGTACGGTCGTAACGAAATAGCCTCTATCGCTTTTTACCAGGAAGGCTTTCTCAGATGGTTTCTTTCCAAAAATGAACTCCGCCTCGATGCCTGTGTACTGAAGTGAGGGTTTCACTTCGGCTTCAAGCACATAGATGGTCAGCTGGCTGCCCGATTGTACCATCTCAAAATGATAGCCATTCGACTCTTCCACTATCCCGCCGTGACGGGGTTCATCTGTATGCGCCTGTGCATTTGCTAAACCTGTGGCAAGGCACCATAACACAAGGGTAATCAATAATCTCATATATCCCGGATTTAAGTTATTTATGATGATGGTGCTATACGTCCTTTGTCAAAAGCTTTGAGATAGCCAGAAACAAGGCGTCCTCACCGATCTTATTCGTATCGAAGGCAAGGCTGCCATTGCCGTACGGTGCATATTTCTGCGGGTTCGTCACATTGAACAGCCCGATAACAGGAATTCCCGATGCCGATGCCAAGTGCATGATTCCGCTGTCGGCCCCTACAAAAAGCTGGCAATTGGCGATTACCGATGCCAATTGCCGTATTTCAGCGCTGTAATA
Organism: Flavobacterium psychrophilum; assembly: GCA_003243255.1. The sequence goes on from QFQM01000019.1 coordinate 11,306, forward strand.
GCAGGGTGCTTCAAAGCCGAGCTGCGAAACATTCTCGACGGGCAGGACCTCAATTATCTCATGGTCCGGAAACTCAGCCTGCATACGCCGGTAAACCCGTACCCAGAATGCGGCACTGTGCTTTTTCGCGTCTGTCGCATGTGTGAAAAGCGCAATCACCTGCCCTTTGCCCCTGATTAGTTTTTTCACAGCATCCCTGCCCTGCTTTAATTCACTTTGGCTTAGCAGAATGTCGGGCAACGGTATGGGATACCGGGTTAAAGCGTTGTGCTGCGCTGCGGAAAGGAAATGCCTGAGATTATATACCGGCTTTTTCGCCAGGTGCACATAATCCGGGAGATGGGCAGCCTCTTGCTCCGGCAGGTTGCCGTTGATCCGGAAACGCCCCCTTGCAAATGCTGTCGCCATCCTGCCCGATGATGAGCCGGGATCGATGTTGATGACCAGATCGTAGGGTTTCAATCGCAACTGCAGCCAGCGATACGTATACAGGTACAATCGGCTGAAATGCTTTTTGGGGAGTGCGATAACCTTGCCGACATTCTCATAATTCCGGAAAACCGCTCCGGCGGTATTTCCCTTTACGAAAAGGTCTACCGTAGCACCGGGCAGCAGGTGGTTTATTTCCCGTACAAGAGGGGTAAGCATCAGTGTATTGCCAAGCCTGTGGTTGGGGCGCACCACCAATATCCGGCCAATTGTGGCAGCATCCAGGCCGGGCGGTGCCGACTCTACTTCCGACCCCAGGCTTTTGGTGAGTGCACCCAGCAGGGAACGCTTGTGGCTGTTGGCTTTCCTTAAGAAGTTTTTCATCATAACGCAGCGAATTATTGGATTGGCGGTGTGGCCATGCTCAAGCGGCTAAAGTAACAGCCAAATCTGAAGGAATTCTGTAGCGGACTATGCAATATCCTTACAAATATTGCTTCTCAAGGCTTGCTGAAAAACCTTTTCTACCGTAACTTTGCGGGCTAAGATTTGTAATGAGGATACTGCGTTGGATACCTGGTTTTATTGTTGCCGTGATGTTCGTGAGCATCGCGCAGAATTCAGTACTCAGCATTATATACGATGTGGATCCCTCACTTTTCATCGCGACGTTCTGCCGCAATACTGACAGGCCGGAACTCCATTGCAACGGAAAGTGCAGGCTGGCAGAAATGCAGCGCGAAGAGAGCCGGCAGCAGGCCAAAGACCTGTTGAAGCAACTCTCCCAGATACCGCTTTTCATTGCAGCCGGGTTTACAAAATTGCCTGAGCTTCCCCTTATAGTTGCAGCCGACCGCAGGCCGGTTAGCTTCAATCCCCAGGATTATAACTTCCTCTACGCAGATAAATCGTTCCGCCCGCCCTGTTAGGAGGGCAACATTCCCAAAACTATACCATTAAATACAGCCTGTACAAACCGTACAGCGGCTGCGCAGCATTGTGTTGCGCTTTGGGGCATGGTATGCCCACGGACGATTTATAAACCTCAATATTTTTCAATGAAAACAATACAAAAATTCAGATATATCCTGGCTGTTGTCGCAGCCCTTGCTTTTGTGTCATGCTCCCCGGACGATGGGCAAAGTTTCACCAATCCTCTGCAGGGCCTCCGCCTTGCCACTACCCTTTCAAACCAGGCGTATAGCCTCGAACTCTACACCGCCAGCGGTACTTTTGAAACCGGCTACAATGCCGTATTCGTTAAGGTTAAGGATAATAATAATGGGACTTATGTAGGCAATGTTCCGCTAAGCTGGAATCCCGTGATGCAGATGTCCGGCATGAGCCATTCCTGCCCTGCCTCAGCAGTTAGCCCGGTAGAAGGACAACCGGCTGTTTATTCAGGTTACATCGTATTCCAGATGGCCGGGAACGCTATGGAATACTGGACACTTAACCTTGATTATGAGATTGACGGGACTGCCTACCAAGTATCAGCAGCGATAGATGTCAATCCTTCTGCCAGGAGGCGCGTTGAATCGTTTCAGGGTACAGACGGGAAAAATTATGTCTTAGCCCTGGTGGAACCCTCACAGCCCAGGGTTGCCATAAATGATATGTCAGCAGTGCTGTATACCATGGAAAGCATGATGGATTTTACGCCTGCAGCAGGCTATGCCATCCATATCGACCCAAGGATGCCAGGCATGGGCAACCACACATCTCCCAATAATGAAAGCCTGGTGCCATCCGTGGGCAGCGATGCTTACAACGGTAGGCTGAGCCTTACCATGACCGGCTACTGGAAGATAAACCTCCGCCTGGCTGATCCGGTGGGTACTGTAGTTAAGGGAGAGCCGGTTACCGAATCCAACCCCTCAAGCAGCATCTTTTTTGAAATAGAGTTTTAAGATGGAAAATATCCTGAATGCATTTCCCCGCAACGCGTGGGGATTGCTGTGCTGTCTTCAAAAGGGCTGTTGGTTCCTATACATGTTGGCCATTGGTTTGTGGGCTTCGGGAACTGCCGCGCAGGAAAAGGCCGGTTTTCCTGCCGATACCATCCAGCCTGTCCAACTACAGGAAGTGGTGGTGGTCTCTGGCCGCAGCCCATCCCAAAAGGCAGATAAGCCCCTGGCAACCATCGACCATTACCTTGCGCAAAGCCTTTCCCTCGATATGGTCCGGCGCGGCACCTATGCGTGGGAGCCGTACCTTAACGGCATGGCTTCCGAGAGAAGCGTGACCACCATTGACGGGATGCGCATCTATGCTGCATGCACCGACAGGATGGATCCGGTTACCTCCTATATTGAGGTGACCAACCTTGAGGAAGCGGTGATCACATCAGGACAGCATGGGGCCACGGGTGGCGCGACGATTGCAGGAGGCCTGGACCTGAGGCGGAAAAAAAGCTATTTCGGCGAAAAGGAATTCCGGGGGACTACCCTGGGTGGGTTTGAATCGAACAACCGGCAAAAGATTGCCGGGGCGGATTTTTCGTACCGCAGCCAGAAGCTATATGCCGACATTGACCTGATGTACAGGGATGCGGGCAATTACACTTCCGGAAGCGGCAGAGAGCTGTTGTATTCTCAGTTTACAAAATATAATGTTTCGGCAATTACCGGATATAAGTTAAGTGAACACCAACAGCTGGAGGCTTCGGTGATTTATGACCATGCGGTAGATGTAGGCTACCCGGCGCTTCCAATGGACGTATCCTCGGCAAAGGCTGTTATAGGCTCCATGGCCTATATCTGGCACCATCTTTCGGACGTGGTCCAGCGTTGGGAATTTAAAGTATACTATAACAGCATCACGCACATGATGGATGATACCAAACGGCCGGATGTACCGGTCAGGATGGACATGCCCGGATGGAGCACCACCACAGGGTTCTATTCTGTCATGAATGGAATTTCAGGCAATCACCGGTGGAAAGCCACTGTCAGCGCCCACCACAACAAATCAAGGGCGGAGATGACAATGTTCTCCAACACACCTTCTGAAAACGATATGTTTATGCTGACCTGGCCGGGAGTACAAACCAATTATGGTGATATATCATTGGAGGATGTAGTAACATTGAGCCGGAATACGGATGTGACGCTTACCGCCGGTGCCGCCGTACACAACAATATCGTGGCGGAGCGCTTCGGGTTGCAAAGCCTTCAGATATTTTACCCCGGGATGGAAAAAAGCAGGACCAAGGTGCTTCCGCGATTGGCCGCCTCGATCCGGCACAGCCGGGAAGCTTTCAGTTATGTAGCCGGCCTTTCTTACGGAGAGCGGGCACCGGGTGTATCCGAAGGCTATGGCTTTTACCTGTTCAATAGTTTTGACCGTTTCGACTATATTGGCAATCCCCTGATGAAAAATGAGAAATCGGCTGCCCTTGATGCCGCTGTGTCGTACCATGCGCCGGGATTCCGGCTGAAGCTCTCGGGTAACTATTTCCGTATCTTCGATTACATTATAGGCAGGCCGGATGCTAGCCTAAGTGCTATGACAATCGGTGCGGCAGGGGTCAAGGTCTACGGGCAGCTGCCCCAAGCCGGGATAGCGAACCTTTCGGCTGAAATAGGCTATAATTTCAGCGAGCGCTGGAAATCATCTGCATCGGTATCTTACCGCAGGGGCACAGGAGATGGTGTTGGCGACCTTCCGCTCATGCAGCCATTTAGTTACCGGGCCGGGCTGGGATACCACCTTGCGTCCTTCGCAGCCAAACTTGACCTCTCAGGTGCGGCCAGCCAGCAAAGGTTTAATCCCGCGTTCGGCGAAACCTTACTGCCTGCGTATTGCATCCTGAATATTGGGGGTGCGAAAACATTCAATTGGGACAATGAATCGCTATTGCTCAAAGGAGGGATTGAAAACTTACTTGATACGGATTATACCACCTTCGCAGACTGGAACAGGCTGCCAAGAATGGGCAGGAATTTCTTTATCAATATGTCGTATAACTTTTAAAACCTAAAGTAAACGGTGAACCTCGTATTCAGTTCACCGTTTTTTTGTACTTTACTACTGTTTTTACCCAAATAATTTCTACTATGCTCCTGAACAAGAAAATTTCGATATTCTACTTTATTAAACAAATTAGATTCCAGATTCTTTTCATAGTATTGTTTGCAACTACCATAGGTTTTGTGGACATGCACCCGTGGCTGAAAGGTATTACTGTACCTGTTGGCATTGCTGCACTTTTGGGTACAGCTGTATCACTATTGCTGGCCTTCAGGACATCACAGTCCTATGAACGTTGGTGGGAAGCAAGGATCATCTGGGGCGCCATAGTCAATGATTCGAGAACATTGGTACGCCTGTCCCAACAATTCCTTTCAAAAGAGGAGGCGGAACGGATAGCTGTGCGTCAGATCATTTGGGTTTACTCCCTTTCGGAATCGCTCAGAAGGCAACCTTTTTCAGGCTTTGTCGTTGACTATCTGAAAAATAATGAGATAAAAGCGACAAACCTACCCAATGCGCTGCTTGACAGGCATTCTGAACAGATTAAGGCTGCTAATGACAACGGGCAGGTGTCAGATTTCGGGCAGATACAGCTCAATGAGATTGTAACACGCTTGTGTGACAGTATGGGAAAATGCGAACGCATAAAGAATACCGTATTTCCCCGCTCTTACAGCGTATTGCTGCACACATTAATTTATGTATTTGCGGCTATGCTCCCTTTCGGTCTGGATGATGAGCAGCTAATAGTAGAAATCATACTGACCATACTCATCCCAATAATATTTCTTTCGATTGAGAAAACTGCAATTATCATGCAGGATCCTTTTGAGAACTCACCAGCAGATACGCCCATGACCAAATTGTGCCAAACCATCGAAACTAACCTAACGGAAATGTGCAACATAGAAAAAATTACGGATATAAAAGATACGCCCAGTTATTATCAGATGTAATAATTGATAGTGTTTATTAAGCTAATGAGATATGTGTTGTCGTAAATGAGTTATAGCAATAACAACCTGTAGTACTAAAAAAACGATAAGAAGGATAATGGCAATCCATATAAGTCCCATCTTGACCTTTTTAAAGAGTTTAGCGCTTCTCCAAAAACTGTTTTTAGGACTGGCCTTTTTATAGTTGCGTTGTGCCATGGACAGGATTATAATTAGTTCATTATGCAAAAACTAGATTGTGCAAGGCATCATAGTAGTATATAAAGAAAGAATAGTGATACCAGTATGAGAATAACTATCACAATCCTATCACGAGCATCTTTATATTCACGTACTTTAGCAGCATATCGCGACTTTTTATGATGAGAAGATTTCCTTTTTCGTTTCGGCTTCATATTCCGACTTATCAGTATAATGATGTAAGATCGATAGGAAGCTCCCCGCCTCATGACCCCAGACAACTATACTTACTTAAAAGCCAGGATACAAATATTGGCAAGGGAGCAAACACTATCAACATGGTTAATTAATTAAATTACAAACCATCCTTTCTATCTTAATTGGCGTATTACAATACCCAGTGAAGCTCTGCCTTGAGGCCGTAAAACTTTACCTAAACTCATCCTCTCAAAACGGCAAGAGCTCACTATGGTATTTCAAGAACCAACCAATCTATTTATTTTTATACACGAGCAATCGCAGGGCATTGAACACAACAATTAGTGTAGAACCTTCGTGTGCTATTACAGCGGGGCCAATAGATGCCACTCCTGCAATGGTAAGTGGTATGAGCACGGCTACGACACCAAGGCTTATCCATAGGTTTTGCTTTATGATGGCACGTGATTTTCTGCTCAGGCCGATAGCGAAAGGCAGTCCTTCCAGCTTATCACCCATAAGGGCAATGTCAGCAGTTTCCAAGGCAACATCGCTACCAGCGGCACCCATTGCAATACCAACAGTACTTTTAGCCATAGCCGGGGCATCGTTAACCCCATCGCCAACCATCGCTACCTTGCCATACTGATTGTCCAGCTTTTCTACGGCAGCGACCTTGTCCTCCGGCATGAGGTTGCCCATGACCTCGGTCACCCCTATCTCTTTGGCTACGGCTTCCCCAACCTGCTGGTTGTCGCCCGTAAGCATGATCATCTGCTTTATGCCTATGGATTTTAGTTGTTCCAGTACGCCTTTGGCTTCCGGCCTGGCCACATCCATCAACGACAATATGCCAATGAATTTACCGTCATACTGTACAATCATTGTGGTATTCCCTTCCTTTTCCAGTGCGATTACCTTATCTTCAAGGTCTTTGCCAAGGCCTTTGTCCTTGAAGAGTGCCTTGTTGCCGATGAAGACTTCCTTGCCGTCAAACTCGGCGCTAACCCCTTTGCCCACGATTCCTTTCACTTTGGACGCATCGCCCGCTGAGAGGCTTGGGTATTTTTCCTGCACCCCTTTTACGATAGCGGCTGCAAGGGGGTGGTCACTTTGCTTTTCCACCGCCACGGCAATCTGCAGGAAGTGCTGCTCATCGGCATCTTCCCAGGGGATAATATTGGTTAGCTTGGGCTTGCCTTCGGTAAGCGTGCCGGTCTTATCGAACGCCACGGCTTCAAGGTTACCCAGGTCTTCGAGGGGCTTGCCCCCCTTTATCAGTACGCCGCCCCTTGCTGCGCGGGCTACCCCGCTAAGTACAGCGCTGGGTGTGGATATGGCAAGGGCACACGGGCTTGCAGCCACCAGTACCGACATCGCCCTGTAAAAGCTTTTGCTGAAAGGCTCATCGATTACCAAAAAAGCAAAGCACAGCACCACTACCAGCACGAGCACTGAGGGTACGAATATCTTTTCGAAACGGTCCGTGAAGAGCTGCGTCGGGGACTTCTGCTGCTCCACCTCATTGACCATTTTTATCAGCCTGGATATGGTAGAGTCCTGCGCTTTACGGATGACCTTTACCTCAAGGGCGGAAGAGCCATTGATCGTACCGGCAAAGACGCGGTTCTCCGGCTTGATGCTCTTCTCTTTGCTATAATCTTTCTGCAGGTCGTCGACCGGCTTTTTATCAACCGGAACGCTTTCTCCTGTGATAGGAGCCTGGTTCACGCTTCCCTCGCCTTTTACCACGACGCCGTCGGCAGGCACCTTGCTATTGGGCTTTATGACGATGGTATCGTCAAGTTCCAGCTTTTCGATAGGCAGCTCCTCTTCCCTGCCGTCCCTTTTTACAAGGGCTACCGGCGGTGCAAGGCTCGCAAGGGCCTCAATTGACTTGCGGGCTTTTGCCATGGCATAATGCTCCAGGGCATGCCCGAGGCTGAATAGGAAGAGCAGCAGCGCGCCTTCGGCCCACTCGCCCAGTATTCCTGCACCCGCAGCTGCTACAAGCATAAGGGAATCGATCTCAAAAACGCCCTTCCTGATATTTTCAATCGCTTCTTTAAGGGTAAAGAAGCCCCCGAAGAAATAGGCGCCCCAGTACAGGGAATTGCTTACCCAGGAAGGGAACCCTTCTGCGAACGACAGGCCATAGCCTGTACCCAACAATAATCCGGAAATAATGGCAAAGTGTAACTCTGTATTCGCCCCGAAAATACCTCCGTGCTCATCTTTGTGGCTTTTATCAGCCTCCAGTTTTTCTTTGTTGCTTTCCATATCTTTATTTTTAGTTTTAATGCTGGTGGCCTCCACCGCCTGCGCTCTTGATCAGGTGGCTCTGGATGTAATAGGCTCCTTTAAGCACGATCTTGGCATCTTTCGGGATTTCCTGCAACGGTGTGACCTGTACAAATCCAAGTTGTGAAGTGCCTGTCTTCACTTCGATACGCTGGAAATGGAACATTTTCCCTTCATCTTCATGGCCATGACCATCATCGTGTGAGTGCCCTTCTTTTTCATCGTGCGCATCTGCATGGTCATGCCCGTCGCCATGTTCATGGCCCTCTTTCTCGTCATGGGCTTCTTCTTTATGCCCTTCTTCAAGAATAAAAATGTATTCTCTTCCTTCTGCTCTCACTATTGCGTCTACGGGTAGTGCATTAACTGGCTTTGCACCGACGTCAATAAGTGCATTTACATACATTCCAGGTATCAATGATGTACCCGGGTTGAGTATCTCAGCATGTACGGCTACCGATTTGGTATCGTTCTCGAAAGACTGGCTGATGTTAAATACTTTGCCTTTGATCTCAGTGTTATTTTGGTTAGTCAATACGAAACGTACTGTTTGGCCCGCTTTCACCTTACCAAGATCTTTCTCATAGACCAAGAGGTCTACATGCAGCTTGGAATTATCGACAATGCTCAATAGTGGTTTGCCCACCTCGGCATTACTGCCGATCTTTATGTTGATGTTCGTAACACTTCCTGATATTGGGGCTACAAGCGGCATAGAGCCTGTTGCGGAAGAGCTGCTCAGGTTCATCAGTGAAAGCTGTTTGCCGAGGGAAGCAAAACGCGCTTTTTCTGTCTCGTAGTCCGCCTTGGTACGCTGGAAAACCTTTTTGGAGTTTACGTTCTCTTCGCTTAATGTCTTCTGCCTATCAAATTCGAGCTTAAGGAACTCAAGATTACTTTTAGAAGTAATATAAGCCTCTTGAAGCCTTGCAAATTCAGGACTTTCTACTATTGCGAGTACTTGTCCCTTACGTACCTGTTGGCCCTCGATTATGTTAATTTTACTGACCACACCAGTAACATGCACCGACACATCAGCCTGGTTTTGCGGAGGTAATTCGGTATAACCGTTAGCATTTACCACTTCGCTGAGGTTCTTTTGCGCAAATGTTCCCAGTTCAATATTGGATGCTTTGAATTGTGCTTCATTGAGCTCCACTTCTTTTGCAGCAGAGCTGCTTTCTTCTTTTTCCTTTTCTCCACCAGCATGCTCTTCATGGTTGTGTTCATCCTCAGCTACTGTGTTGCGAAGAAGGAAATAATCAAGGGCAAAAACCGCTGCAAGGCCCAGGATAATATAGATTACGACTTTAAAATTTATTTTTTTCATGGGATGATATTATAGGTTAAGCAGGTACTGAAGGTTGATAACAGCTTGGTTGTAATTATTGATAGCGTCAATGTAATTGATCCTGATGGCAAGGGCCGTCTCCAGCCCCTGCACGTGCTCCACATAGCTGATATCGCCATTCTGGTACGCTTTGGTGGCATTGCCGGATATGGTATTGGCATTAGGGAGCGCGGTAACTGTGTAATACTCCAGCATCGAGCGGAACGTTTCCAGCTGCTTTTTCTCCTGTTCAAAACTGCTGACAAGCTGTGTCCTTGTGTAGGCTGCATTAGCCTGCTGCACTTCGATATTGGTTTTGGCTGCCTTGACGCGGGCCGATGAAGCGCCCCAGAAAAGCGGTACAGTGATACCTACCGAGAATCCCTGGAAACGCAGTGTGTTATCATAATAGGTACTTACGCCATTAAAATCCTGGTTTCCCGTGAGCGACTGTATGAAGTAACCCGCAGTAAGGTCGGGCATCAGGAGGGAGCCTTCTGCCCTTTTTTCGGCTTTGGCCACATTAACCTGCTGCTCGGCAAGCAACAGGGTGCTGTTCTGCTTCAATGCCGTAGAGTCTTGCAGTGAAGCGAATACAGTCGCAGTATATTGCTCGGTGCTTGAAACTACCACATCACCCTCAAATCGCAATAGTGCTTTTAACTGCAGTTTCTCCGCTTCGATAAGGGCATTGTTGCGCTTGATTTGCTGCTGGAGTTCCTGCTGCTTAGCCTTAGCTGTAGTATTCTCGAGTGACCCGGTCTCTCCGGTCTGGAACTTCAGCTCGGCGGAACGGACGAATTGCTGCATGAGCTTGTTCTGCTCCTCCAGTACTTTGTTGAGTTCCATATAGTAGAGCATGGTATTCCAGCTTTGCCTTATGGAATAGGTTACTTCCTGGCGGGTCTGACCGAGGCGAAGCTCTCCGGCTTTTACGTTTTCCATCAGGACCTTACGGCGTGCGCCTATCTGGAACGGGCTGATGGTCTGGGAAATGCTCAGGTTCTTATCTTGCGCCCGGGTATTGATCTGCCCGAAGGTACCGTTGAGTTCGGTTTTTGGAAGGTCGAACGCCGTGCCGCGCAACTGTTGCTGGCGGGTTAGATCGAGTGCTGATGCCTGTATCGCCCCGTTATTTTTAATTCCGGTACTAATGGCCTGGTCGAGTGTCATCGGCTCTTGCGCCTGCGAAAGAAATGGCAGCAGCAGCAGCGCTATTGCGGCTAACTTGCCTGCACCTTTTACTTTCCTGGTAACACCTTTACTGCCTCCTTCAAAATAATAATACAGTATCGGAAGCACGACCAGGGTAAGCAGTGTAGCTGTTATAAGCCCCCCGATAACGACGGTTGCCAAAGGCTTTTGCACCTCCGCACCCGCACCCGTGCTCAACGCCATCGGCAGGAAGCCCAAAGATGCCACCGCTGCTGTAAGGAGTACCGGCCTCAGCCTTATTTTGGTACCCTCTTTTATCCTTTCATAAATATCTGTCATTCCCTCAAATTTTAATTGATTGAAATAGCCGATAAGCACAATGCCATTGAGCACGGCTACACCGAACAGGGCAATAAAGCCTACGCCCGCCGATATGCTGAATGGCATACCACGCAGCCAAAGTGCAAATACGCCACCTATGGCCGATAAAGGTATCGCGGTGAATATCAGTATGGATTGCTTAACCGACTTGAATGTGAAGTAAAGCAGTACGAAAATCAGGCCCAGTGCCACAGGAACAGCCACCATCAGGCGCTTGTTGGCCTGCTGCAGGTTCTCAAACTGGCCGCCATAAGTCGTGTAATAACCTGCCGGCAGTTTCAGGCTCTTATCCAGCTTGGCCTGTATATCCTTAACAACACTCTGCACGTCACGCCCGCGGACGTTAAAGCCTACCACGATGCGGCGGCGGCCTTCCTCACGGCTGATCTGCATCGGCCCGTCCTCAAACTGGATGTCCGCTACCTGTTCCAGCGGTATCTGGCTGCCTGACGGCAGGGTTACATATATCGATTTAAGGTTGTTTATATCCTGTCTTTTGTCTTCTGCAAGCCTTACCACGAGGTCGAAGCGCTTCTCGCCTTCATAAACGGTACCGGCAGCCTCGCCTGCGAAGCCCATCCTGACCACCCTGTTCATGTCGCCTACATTCAGGCCGTATAATGCGAGCTTGTCTTTATTATATTTAACGGTGATCTGCGGAAGACCGGCTACCCTTTCTGCCCTGGCATCGGTAACGCCCGGCACGCCTTGTATAAGGCCCATTACTTCGTCACCTGCGCTAACGAGGCGGTCGACGTCCTCTCCGAAAATCTTGATGGCAACATCACTGCGCACGCCCGTCATAAGCTCGTTCATACGCATCTGTACCGGCTGTGAGAATTCAGTGGTTGCACCCGGGATTTCTTCAAGGGCCTCCTCCATTTTAGCCATGAGTTCTTCCTTGGTTTCAGCCGACGTCCATTCATCTTTGTCCTTCATGATGATGATCATATCACCTGCTTCCATTGGCATCGGATCCGTCGGTATCTCGGCGCTGCCTATCTTGGTAACGATCATTTTTATCTCGGGGAATTTCGCGCGCAATATCTGCTCGGCTTTTGTTGTAGCCTCAATTTCCTGCGATAACGAGCTACCCGAAGAAATGATAAGGTGCGTAGCGATATCACCCTCATCCAGTGTCGGGATGAATTCACCACCCATGTTGCTGAATATATAGAGTGCGATGGCAAATAGTCCTATTGAGGCCGCGATTACCACCTTTTTAGCATTAAGCGCTGCGTTCAATAGCGGCTTGTACACCCTGTATGCCGCAGCTATGATCTTATCGCTGATATTTGGTGTATGCCCTGTCGATTTTTTAAGCACCAGAGAGCTCATCATCGGCACATAGGTCAGCGACAGGATGAAGGCACCCAGGATGGCAAAGGATACAGTCATGGCCATAGGGCCGAACATCTTGCCTTCTGTCCCGGTAAGGGCAAGGATCGGTAAGTAAACAATCAGAATGATGATCTCGCCAAAGGCAGCGCTGCTTCGTATTTTAGACGCCGCGCCATACACCTCCTCGTTCATCTGGTCCTGGGAGAGTTTTCCTTTTTTCATGACCTCCAGCCTGTGGATGATGGCCTCGACGATTATAACAGCACCGTCGACAATGATACCGAAGTCAATTGCGCCAAGGCTCATAAGGTTACCGCTTACACCGAAGAATTTCATCATGCTGATGGCGAAAAGAAGCGCCAGTGGGATCACTGAAGCCACTACAAGTCCGGCTCTCCAGTTTCCAAGGAGCAATACCAGGATGAAAACAACGATTAGGGCGCCCTCTATTAGGTTAGTCTGCACTGTACCGATAGCGTTGTCAACGAGCTTGGTCCGGTCAAGGAAAGGCTCTATGGAAACGCCTTCCGGCAATGATTTCTTGATCTGTTCTATTTTTTCCTTTACGCGGTCTACCACCTGCCCGCTGTTCTCTCCTTTGAGCATCATTACCATGCCGCTCACTTCTTCCCCTTTTCCATCCTTGGTGGTAGCGCCGTAGCGTATGCCGCCGCCAATCTGTACCTTGGCGACATCGCGTACCAATACCGGTATATTGCCCTTGTTCTTGATGACGATCTTATTGATGTCATCCATACCACTTACCATACCGATGCCCCTGATGAAGTAGGCATACGGCTTCTTATCTATATAGGCACCACCAGTGTTCTCGTTGTTGGACTCCAGGGCAGCAAATATCTCCGAGATGGTAACATCCATCGCTTTAAGCCTGTCTGGGTCCACCGCAATCTCATATTGTTTCAGTGAGCCTCCCAGGGTATTAACCTCAGCTACACCCGGCGTACCGATGAGCTGGGGCTTGATGATCCAGTCCTGTATGGTACGAAGCTGGGTGGCATCGTATTTTTTTTCGTAACCTTTTTCAGGAAATACCACATATTGGTATATTTCCCCAAGGCCTGTACTAATAGGAGCCATTTCTGGTGTTCCCAGATTCTTAGGGATAACGTTCTCCGCTTCTTTGAGGCGTTCCGATATCTGCGCCCTGGCCCAGTACAGGTCGGTATCTTCTTCAAATACGACAGTTACCACGCTTAGGCCGAAACGGCTCACCGAACGCAGCTCCACGATTTCAGGAATCGGCTTAACGGATTGCTCAATAGGGTATGTTATGAATTGTTCAACATCCTGTGTGGCCAGTGATGGCGATGTTGTAATGATTTGCACCTGATTGTTCGTAATATCAGGCAGGGCATCAATAGGCAGGTTCGAAAGCGAATATGTGCCGGTAATTATTAATGCTATGGTGAAAAGACCAATAATGAATTTATTATTGATACTAAAATGAATGACTTTATCTAACATTTGATGTCAATTAATATAATGTATGAGTGACAGGCATGGCATACAACCATGCAATTCCTACCGGCTCATCGCCGGCAACATTATACTAACTGGGGCGGTTGCCAGATGGCACCGTAAAAATCGGATTTGAAGGAGGTATAGAAATTTGATATTTCTGTTGTCGTGTTTTCAGGATCGAAGAACTGGATGTCAAGTGCAGGATGCACCACTATCGCTATTACGCAGCTGCTGCAAATGCAGAACGGCGTACAGATTTCCATCTGGTGATGGTCGTCGTCCTTTTCTTTACTGTGGCCGGATTGCTCAATAACAATACTACTATTACTTGCATGCGCTTCACTGCAAGGCAACGCCATCAGTACTATAAGGTAGACTGAAAAGCTGTATAATAGTATTTGTTTAATCCTTATCATTTTAACAAATATACATTTTTTTTGATTACGGGATAAAATTTAATGCCCTATAAGAATAAATCTGCCACGGCAGGTCTATCCTATTTCTACAGACAAAGTAAAGGAGTAAATTTGAAGGAATTCTGTAGCAACAGACATAATTAGAAAAAAAATGTATTTAAAGTACAGATTTCCTTCAAAATTTAAGCCTAACTTGGTTGTCATGAAAATACTGATCATCGAAGACGAACCCGAAATTGCGGAAGGTATCAGGCAATACCTGTTGGCCCATGATGCCCAATGTGAGAATGCGCGGACTTTTGCCGAGGCTACCGAAAAAATTAGCCTCTATAGCTACGACTGCATACTACTTGACCTGAACCTCCCGGGTGGCAGCGGCTTCGACATTTTGAAAGAAATTAAGGACATGGAGAAGGACGACGGGGTAATCATCGTCTCGGCACAGGAAACGCTTGACAGCAGGATAACCGGCTTTGACCTTGGTGCGGATGACTACGTGACCAAGCCGTTCCATCTCTCTGAACTCTATGCCCGCATACTGGCGCTCATCCGTCGAAAGAATTTTGGGGGGAGCAACACGGTTACCTATAACGAGATAACCATCGACTTACGCCAAAAGACGGTTAGGGTAAACCAAACAATGCTGGATATGACCAAGAAGGAGATAGATCTCCTGCTTTACCTAATAGGCAATGGGAACCGCATATTGTCAAAAAGTGCCATAGCCGAGCACCTCTCGGGGGATATGGCCGATATGCTGGAAAGCCATGACTTTGTGTATACGCATATAAAAAACCTGAAAAAGAAGATTTCGCAGGCCGGCGGCGGGGAATATATCAAGACCATATATGGTATGGGCTATAAATGGGAAAATGAGTAAAAAACTATTGATAAAAACCAGGCAGGGCTACCTCGCCTTCTCTGTTGTTGTGCTGTTGCTCGCAGCACCGGCTTTTTATTACCTGAGTCAGTGGTTGCACCTCTACCAAACCGACAGGGTATTGCAGCTCCATAAGGATGCCTTTTCCAAGCTCGACATGGATACGTTCTCCGATGAAGATCTTGTAGTATGGAACAAATACAACCATGACGTAAAGATCTTCAGGGGCGGGGGGGTATCAAAAGACACTGTCTTTACCACGACAATTTTTGATTCCTTATCCGGTCATTATGAATTGTACAGAGAGATGCGCGCCCCCCTTACCATTAACAATAAGCCTTATACCTATATTGAGCGAAACCATCTTGCGGAAATGCAGGATATGGTGTATGGGGTGGCATTTATCTTTATAGTGGTTATAGGGATATTGCTTATCGGCATTACCCTGTTTTCCAACAGATGGGCCAAAACGCTCTGGACCCCATTCTATGACACGCTGAAGCAAATACAAAGCTTTGATATCGACAAGAGCAGGGAACCGAAGTTCATACCTACAGGCACTGAAGAATTTGATTACCTCAACAACAGTATAGGGAAGCTGATCGAGAAAAACACTGCAATTTACAGGAACCAGAAAGAGTTCATAGAGAATGCTGCACACGAACTACAGACACCCCTGACAGTGATCCAGACCAAGCTAGAATCCTTATTCCAGTCAGCCGAGCAATCCGAACACCAGGCAGTCCTGATCGAATCCATCAACGGCGATCTCTCGCGCCTGCACCGGCTGAGCAAAAACCTGATGCTGCTCTCCAGCATGGAGAATGAGGCATATGCTAACAAACAGGCATTCCCGGTTTCACAATACCTAGCTAAAAATATAGAATTCTTTACCACACAAGCAGAATCAAAGGATATTGAGATAAGGCTGGAAATCAGGGAAGACCATATTGTCCATGCCAACCCCGCTCTGCTGGAAATCCTGGTGAACAACTTATTTGCCAATGCCATACGGCATACCGCTGCAGGAGGTATTATCATTACAGAACTGTCGGGTATTGAGCTTAAATTCTCAAACACCGGCACTGCAAGCCTTGACCAGTCGCGGCTTTATAACCGCTTTTCCAAGTCGGAAAGTGCAGGCAAAGGCAACGGCCTTGGATTGTCTATCGTAAAAAAGATCATTGAGATAAATAACTGGGAAATCGAATATGGATTTTTAGACGAAATGCATCATTTTACCGTAAAATTCAGGTAAATATACATCTCTACAGAATTTCTCCAAAATCGTTTAAGAATCTTGTGCTTTTAAACTCCTGGAGTCATGATGTATTATGTAAATCCCTCCCGCCGCTATTCGGCTATAGGCCACTGTGCCCTTTTTTACCTGTCGGTGTCATTCCTGCTCCGGCTCGCCTTCATGGTTTGGCAATATGACGAAGTAGACTGGCATCCCGTTGATTTTCTGCGGACAATCATTAGCGGTACATTTTTCGACCTTGGGGCACTTGCATACCTGGTTGCGCCCTGCATCCTGTACATTACCGTATGGCCTTCAAGATGGATCGGCACCTTAGCGGATAAAGCAATCATTTGGTTCTTCACTTTTCTGGGCGTAGTGATCCTGGCATTCACTTTTTTCGCAGAAGTAACCTTTTGGGAAGAGTTCAGGTCACGCTTCAATTTTGTTGCGGTGGATTACCTCATTTATACCCACGAGGTGATCGCCAATATCAATGAATCCTATCCCCTGCCGATGCTCATAGGCGGTGTGCTTGCGGTAAGCATTCTGGTGCTATGGCTATTCTTTAAAGGGAAGGTATTCAAAAATACATTTTTAGGAAAGCCGGGGATTGGAGAACGGGTACTGTTTCTTATGATTACGGCTACCTTCATCGGCTTTTACAGCCTCACAATCAGGAAT
This sequence comes from Flavobacterium psychrophilum, assembly GCA_003243255.1. Next base: position 28,254 of record QFQM01000019.1, read on the forward strand.
TTCCATGCCGAATGGTCGCCGAACCGCTATAACTCCGAGATCTCAAAAAATGGGATTTACAGTTTTTTTGCCGCCTTCCGTAACAACCAGATGAAATACCCTGAATTCTACACGGCTATTCCTGACGCGGAAGCTTTTGCACTAGTACGGGAAAAATTGGGGGCATCAGGTACGAAGTTTAATGCCTCAGGCTTTTCCATCAGGCGCGATGTGGAAACTGCCGGTCTGGAGAAAAAATATAATGTGGTGTTCGTATTGGTGGAAAGCCTTAGCGCCTCCTTCATGTCTGAATTCGGCAACACCGAAAACATTACCCCGTTCCTGGACAGCCTGGCTCAGCAGAGCACATTTTTTGAGAACATGTATGCCACAGGGAACAGGACAGTACGTGGAATGGAAGCGGTAACGCTGTGCATACCACCCACGCCGGGCCAAAGCATCGTGAAAAGGCCGGAAAACCAGGGCCTGTACACGATCAATTCGGTCTTTGAGGCGAAAGGTTATAAGACTTCATTCCTTTATGGAGGGGATGGGTATTTTGACAACATGAATGCTTATTTCGGTGGAAATGGGTTTGATATCTACGACCGTGGGCGCGGCAGTATATTGAGCGACAAGATCAGGGCAACACGGACGCTTATCCGGGACAATGAAGTCCGCTTTGAGAATGCCTGGGGCATTTGCGATGAGGATATCTATTCGAAGATGCTATCGGTTGCCGATGAGAACTACGGGGCGGGAAAACCGTTTTTTAATTTTGTGATGACCACCTCCAATCACCGCCCTTACACCTATCCCGAAAACAGGATAAACATTCCTTCAGGTACAGGGCGCAAGGGGGCTGTAAAATACACGGACTATGCCCTAAAAAAAATGCTCGAGGCAGCCCGCAGCAAACCATGGTTCAGTAATACAGTGTTTGTAATTGTTGCCGACCATTGCGCAAGCAGCGCTGGGCGCAACGAAATTGATGTGGCAAATTACCGTATCCCAGCATTCATATTCAATATACCGCAAGCCGCTACGCAAAAAATAAGCAAGCAATGCTCACAGATTGACCTCTTCCCTACCCTTTTTGGGATGATGGGTTGGAACTATACCTCAAACTTCTTTGGCAAGGATGTTTTTGGACTCGATTTCGAAGAGAGGGCATTAATTGCGACCTACCGGAAACTCGCATTACTGAAAAAAGACCGGGTCATGATACTGTCCGACCAAAAAAAGCAAAACTTTTACAGATGGGACAGCAATAGCAATAACTTAAGCTTGTTACCGACCGACAAGGCTTTCCTTGATGAAACCATCGCGTGGTACCAAACCGCTGACTACCTGTTCAACCATAAACTCCTAAAATAATGGCTACAATTCACTTTATCATAAATCCAGTTGCAGGCGGGGGAAATAGCCTTGAAAAACTTGTGGCGGCTATCAATACAGCGTTTAACAGGGAAAGCCATACAGCACAGCTCCATTTTAGCGAGTATCAGGGCCATGCGAAGGAAATCACCGAATTGTTGGTAAAGAAGAGTCCTATGTGCATCGTAGCCTGTGGCGGGGATGGCACTGTTAACGAGGTAGCGTCCGTAATAGCGGGATCGGATATCAAGCTGGGTATTGTGCCCATCGGCTCAGGAAACGGGCTGGCCGCTAACCTCAGTCTTCCGAAGGAGATTTCGATAGCATTGCAGCTTATTAAGCAAGGAAACACTAAGAAGATCGACGCGGGGCTCATCAACGGGAAATATTTCTTCAGCAATACAGGCGTGAGCTATGATGCGGAAGTCATAAAAATATACGAACAGCAAAAGGCCAAAGGTTTTGCGGGGTACCTAAAGGCTTGCTTTTTTGCGACACTTTCCTTTAAGCCCGTTAATGCGCACATAACCTTCGGTAAACATACTGTCGAAGGGCCGCAGTTCCTGCTGTTCGTATCGAATTCGAACCAGTTGGGTTATGGCAAATCCTTAACACCCGATGCCCATCCTGACGATGGATTTCTTGACATCGCAATGGTTGAAAAAATCGGGCTTTTAGAAAAAATACGCCTCGGCTATCTGTTGCTCAGGGGAAAAATGCTAAATTTCAAAAAAATTAAAATTGAACGAATAACGCAAGCTGAGATAGAGCTTCCAGAAAATATATTCACAACAGCGCAGATTGACGGCGAATTCATTTATTTCAAAACCAACAAATTTACAATAACGGTACAGCCTGCCTGCCTGTCGGTAATAGTCCCCTAATCAAGTAATCAAATATCCATAATATGAAACGAATCATTATCATTTTTGCGTTAGCCATCGCTACCACCGGATTTATTGCCTGCAATGGCAAAGAAGAAAAGAAAGACGCTACTGAACATGTCGGACATGACCATAGTGAAGGCGACGGGCATGACCACGATAAGGGAGACAGCCATGACCATGAGTTGGCATACCAATGCCCTATGGACTGCGAAAAAGGAAAAACGTATGATGCCAAAGGAAAATGCCCTGTATGTGAAATGGAACTGAAACAAATACACACGGATAGCCATGAGGGCCATGACCATGAAGGCCACGATCACCAAGGCGAGGATCATGGCGACCACAAGCACTAATTTACTTATCCTATAGAATTATGCAGATAGATATCGCTTCCGAACTTATAATACTCATCAAACTGGTCGTATCCTTCCTGCTCGGGGCTTTCATTGGCCTGGACAGGGAACGCCATGGCCGGGATGCGGGCATCCGTACCTATGGGGCGGTATGTGTCGGGGCGACATTATTTACTGCCGTGACAATGCATTTGGCGGATGACCCTACGGCAGCATCGAGGGTCATCGCTAATATTATAACAGGTATAGGATTCCTCGGAGCCGGCATAATTTACAGAAATGGGGCTTCCGGAACATCGCAGGGGCTTACCACGGCCGCTACGGTATGGTGCACTTCAGCCGTAGGGGTGGCGGTAGCGCTGAATATGTTCATTATTGCCGCGGCAAGTGCAACTTTCCTCTACTTCCTTTTATCACTCCACCACCAAAAATGGTACATGAGATGGAAAGAAAAGTTAAAGCAAAAGGAAGACGAAGACCACGATTAGTTTTCTTACATTGATAAGTTTTTCCGGCCTTTTACATCCTGCACATACCAACCATGCCAGTGATGCCAAAAGAACCAACTCTTGGGATTCCCGGAAAATATCCAGATCACTTACCTACCATAAATGCCAGTTTGTTGGGCATTCCACTTAAAGAAATCTGATCCGGTTTTCTTTAATCCTATAAAATAAAAGACATACAGCTTTAGCATTAAGAATCTTAATGCCAACATTGTATTGGTCCTACCGAAACGCTATATTTTATAAAAATTTGTTTTGTTGAAATATATTTTTAGTTTTACCTAAAAATAAAACAACAAATAACAATGAAATATTTTTCGCCTTATTTAAAAACAAAATCATTCCGGAAACTTGGTGCAATTGTTTGTATCGGGGTATTGTCGCTTTCCTGTTCAAATTTTGAAACAGAAGCTCCCGATGACGACCAAATCCTCGATGGGCCGTTGGAAGGGCTTACACATGAGCAAAACAGGCGTTTCCTTGCCGGTGATGTGGCTTTTAACGATGAGATCTTTTTCTCGCAAACCGGCCTTGGCCCAACATTCGTGGCCAACAGCTGCGTTGCATGCCATGCGGGAGATGGCAGGGGAACACCATCAACTACACTGACCCGCTTTGGACAGGTTGATGAAACAGGGAACCAATTCCTGCATTTGGGAGGTCCCCAGCTTCAAAATCGTTCGTTACCGGGCTACATGCCCGAAGAGATTCCTATTGGGGCGACCTTTTCGAAGTTCACTCCCCCGGCGAATACCGGGTTGGGTTTTATCGAATTGGTATCTGATACCGATATCCTGGCTATGGCTGATCCGGATGACCTTGATGGCGACGGCATATCGGGCGTACCCAACTGGAACAGTGTCCCCGGCTACGTAATCTTACCGCAAGGGGCAGCGGAACAGAATGGCAAGTATATTTGCCGCTTTGGAAAGAAGGGTGCTGCATTTGACCTTTTACAGCAAACAGCCACCGCCTACAACCAGGATATCGGGGTAACTTCCACTTTTGAGCCCCTCGATCCCTATTCGGGATTGACTGGCGACCCGGAGGTAAGCGATGCTACTATCCGTAACGTGGTATTTTATCTGCAGACCCTAAAAGCCCCAATACCCCGCAATCAAAATGACCCGAAGGTTTCCCAGGGAAAGGCTTTATTCAGCCAAATCCAATGCGCTGCCTGCCACAAGCCGCAATTGCAGACAGGATATTCTCCCGTACAGGCACTTTCCTATAAGGCATTTTATCCTTACACCGACCTCCTGCTCCACAATATGGGGCCAGGACTCGATGATGGTTACACCGAAGGTTCCGCTAAAACATACGAATGGCGGACTCCCCCGCTATGGGGACTGGGGCTGTCCCCTAATTCACAAGGCGGGAATTTCTTCCTGATGCACGATGGGAGGGCCAGGTCCATTGAAGAAGCGATAAAGCTGCATGGCGGTGAGGCCGCTGGAAGCCGTAGCCGTTACAACCAACTTACTCAACAAGAGAAACAAGCCCTGATCAAATTTTTAAATTCCCTTTAACCATGGACAGAAAACAATTCCTTAAAACCTGTGGGCTGGCATGTTTCGGCGGACTCGCAGCTATGGCGGTACCTGCCGGTTGTGCGCCCGCCAAAACACTGAACAGTACTATTGACGGCGATAACCTGGTAATCCCGGTTTCGGATTTTGGCGATGAGGCCACAGGATACAGAAAATACATAGTCGTTAGTAATGAACTGTTGCGTTTCCCAATTTGTGTATTCAGGCACGGCAATGATGAATATGCCGCACTTTGGATGGAGTGCAGCCACATGGGGGCAGAATTGCAGGTCTTTGGAGATACCCTCCAATGTCCAGCCCATGGCAGTGAGTTCAGCAATCTCGGTGCGGTTCGAAATGGCCCCGCTGACCGGGCGTTAAGAAAGTTCCCTACGGCTGTTGAAAACGGTTTCATCAAAATATCCCTGAAAAAGCAATGAAGAAAATAACTACTATACTCTCGCTTCTGTTTACTACTACCCTCTTGGCACAAATCGACCCTGTGCTTCTTCGCCGCATACCCAAGGATACCGTCAAAAATACACTGAATATGGATGCAGTGTATGACCGCCCTTTTCTCGGCATCGGTAAATTACCGGTCTCTCTCGGAGGCTATGCCGAAGTAAACTGGCAGCGCCTGAGTACTGATGGTGTGTCGGAAGGTCACCAATTCGAGTTCAGGAGGATGACATTATTTGTTTCATCAACGATATCCACACGCATCAAGTTCTTGAGTGAAATGGAATTTGAAGAAGGAGGCAAAGAAATCGCGATTGAATTTGCGGCCATTGACATAGAACTCATACCATTCGCCAACCTAAGGGCCGGAATAATCCTTAACCCGATAGGCTCTTTCAACCAAAACCACGACGGCCCCAAATGGGAATTTACCGACAGGCCTATCTCTTCCACCGAGATGTTGCCTTCAACATGGAGCAATGCGGGATTCGGGATTTACGGCAAGGAATACTCTAAGGATTGGATGTACGGATATGAGCTTTACTTTTCGGGCAGCTTTGATGACCGCATCATTGACAACAATTTAGGAAGGACATCGCTCCCCGCGTCAAAACTTAATCCTGAACGGTTTGAAGCCATCAACAGCGGGATACCTTTATTTACCGGAAAGGTATCTGTCAGGAATTCCAAATATGGAGAACTAGGCATATCGTATATGGGCGGGGTATTTAATAAATTTGAAGAAGATGGGCTTGCCTTGGACAAAAAGCGCAGGGTTGATGTCTACGCATTGGACTACAATAACACCCTGCCATGGATTGACACATTCATCACCGCTGAATGGGCATGGGTGCGGGTAGATGTTCCCGAGACCTTTGGCCAACAGTACGCCAGCAGGCAGATGGGTGGCTTTGCTGATATTGTACAGCCGATCATCAGGCGTAAGATCCTTGATTGGGAAAACGCATCGGTAAACCTGGCCTGCAGGTTTGAATATGTAGATTATAACGTTGGGAAATTCAATGAGACCGGTCACAATATCGGTGACCAGGTATGGAGCATTATGCCAGCAATAAGCTTTCGCACCTCAACTAGGACAGTCCTCCGCCTGAACTACAGGATACTTGAGGCAACAGATCTGATTGGCAATCCTCCCAGCCTGACGAAAGGTTTTAGCTTTGGATTGAGCACTTATTTTTAAGCTGTAAATTACAACTACTAAATCCTCTTCTCAGCAATTTACATTTGTGTGTTTCTTTCATAATATATCAATATATAACTTCAATGAATTTATAATTATTGCTAATCCTGGAACTGTTTAAGGACTAGGAACCATTTAATTTGTAAATTCCTTATCTTTGCACTATAAAGACTTATGAGGTAGTCATTTAGACATCTCTTTCAGATGAGGTTCAAGTTCGGTGCAATTTTTTAATGACCATCGGAAACATATAGGATTTACAGCCGATTTCGAACAAGGTTCGATTCCCGGCGATTCCACTTGACCGGAAAGGTACGCAGATTTGTGTCCTTTCCGGTTTTTTTATTGAATATAAATCACTGTTTATCATATAGATAAGACGTGCCGCTTCATTAACCCTAGGTGTTCGATAATCTTTTCCGTCAAAAACGATTTTTTCAGGAAATATCGAACCTATCAACTCCCTTTTCTTGACTGTAGGCATATTTACATAGTGTGTATCAAGGTGAGAAAGGCTGCTAATCGCCCTATCCATAAGCTTTTAAATATTTGCTTGTGACATTTTTATTGCTATGCAGTGAAGGAAACTCCAATCAGCTTATCACTCCAGCCTACACTATCAGTCTAGCCGCGAAGTCCGTTGAACCGCTTTTGCAGTTTGTTCATACGTTCGGCGATTTTCTCTTCCTTTGCCTTGATTTTCTCAAGGGATATTTCCTGAAGATTTCTCAATTGCTGCTCATAATTGAGAAGGGCTGCCCTATCTGCCACAGATTTGCCTTCCATCTCTTTTGCCTTATCTTCCAGTGCTGTCATAACATCGGCAAGGTCTGAGAGATCTCCTTGATGTATATCTTTTCTCATCCGTGCAATTAATGCTTCAAAGTCGTCACCTTGTCCCGTGCCTATAGTTTCCATATTATTACTGTTTGTTAGTATTCTTTTTTTGGCCCATACTTGCCGGAAGCTGGCTACAGCAGATATCCTATAAATGCTCCTGCTGAAGTCCAGTCACGGTTTAAATCCTTGATGACATTAGCCCCCACTATCTCCAGGCAGAGGCTGCCCATTATGGTGGCACCCAACAGGAACTTTGTCAGGTCGCCTGACGCAAGCCCCAAAATACCCTTGAAAGTAAGCGTGTCGCAGCCCTCAGGGAGCGATTCCATCATATCCTGTAAAAAGTGCGCTATCAATTTTGTCCCCTGAAACTCCAATTCGCGCTTCAATTCGATTGTCTCACTAGCGGTGACCAAGTCTGATATTGCGTTTACATCAACATCATGGACACTGTAAAGCGCCTCTCCCGTATTTGAGGGGCTCAACATGATGTCGGTTTTAAGGACACATTTCGAACGTTGCAATTCGACGGTCAGCAGCTTGGAATCCGCCTCGGGCACAGCGACATCCATTAATGTATTCAACGGCAGTATCCTCGTATTGCAATAAAGTGCACCATCATCGGAGCGGAAGGAAACAATAGCCACCCCTAGTGCCCTATCTTTTGGCTCGACTAAGAAACTGACACATGAAGCGTAGTTCTTACGTCCGTTAGTCAGACTCACCATCCTTATCGTAGGGCTGATATTGATATCCGAAGTTTGCAGCGCGTACCTGCAGCGATCGATGTTATTTTCGGTACGCTTCACCGAGAAAAAAGAAGTGTCACCATCCTTTGTCAGGTAAACGCTTTCACGCAATTCGTTCAGTGTTCGAACATTTATAATCTTGGCAGGCCTTGTGTCTTGAGAATAATTCATAGATATTGTATTTAGTTGGTTAATACTTGGTTCGCCGGTGGATACTACCGTGGACCCTGCCCCGCTAAATAAATAAAATACACTCAGACTGCTATACGTATTTTTACCTGTTCTCATCGCAATTTACCGGATGAAGCTCTTCGTGTTAGGCAACAAAAAAGCCCGCAGTTGTTGCGGGCCAGTTCTCAGTTCTTATTGCGGAACTTAAATTCTATCTCATGCTCATTACCGAAGCTGTCCGATATCCACCGCTCCCGCAGAGGAGTAATACAGCCTGAAGTCCTGCTTCCCTATCACATACAGGTCATTGGCAAGCATCGGTGACGTAGTCATTTAGACATCTCTTTCAGATAAAGTGCAAGTTCGATGTAATTTTTTTAAGGCCATCGCAACATGTTGGGCTTACAGCCTATTTCGGACAAGGTTCGATTCGGGCGACGAATGTCTTGCACAATTTACCGATATGCTTGTTTTCTCATTACAATTTCCATTGCAATAGTTTTTTTTTTAATCCGCCTGTCTACGCCCCTGATTAGCTCCCGAACCAAAGGTAACTTTAGCTGTTGTAGTTTAATCCATTAAAAACTTCCCGTTAAATAACGACTATAAATACCGCAAATCTAAGGATAGAAATGCAATGTGGTAACCGTCCCGGATATTATCTTACATTCTCGCGATTAACCGTTTTTTAACACGGGTTAAAAGTTTCAACCATGCCATAACTCCAGCGTGCGATAAGGGAAAGTTCTGGATATTGCTAAGAGGTTTTTTAGCAGGTAAAATGATGGTGCACTAATATTCACTATTGTAAATACTGCAAATTAAAAACTATCAATCGGAGAAGGCATATCTGTGCTTTACGCATCCCCATCATTTTCTTATATAAATATTCTCCCGAGTCTTCAATTAAATGATCGCCTGAATTCTAAGGGCGAGAGTTTTGTTTTTGTCTTGAATAGTTTACTAAAGGATTGAGGATGCTCGAAGCCTAATTCAAAAGCTATTTCGCTTACTGTTAAATTACTGGTTGATAGTCTCTCTTTCGCTTTTTCTATAAGTTTAAGGTGAATGTATTGTTGCGCATTCAGTCCTATCTGTGACCGAAGCAGATCACTCAGATATCCAGGCGATAGATGCAATTTTTCGGAAAGAAATTGTACGGTTGGAATTCCTTGATTCAAAGTCTCATTTGTATTAAAATATGAATCTAAAAGGGCTTCGGTCTTTTGCAGCATATCACTATTTATAGCTTTGCGGGTAATGAACTGCCGTTTATAAAAACGGTTGACATAGCTCAGCAGCAACTCGATTTGGGAGACAATCACTTCTTGGCTGAACTCATCTACACGGGCATTGATTTCCTGTTCCATTATTTTATATACCGATAAGATGATTTCCCGCTCCTGGCTCGATAAGTGTAACGCCTCATTCATTGAATAGGAGAAATAACCATACTGCTTTATCTTGTTTGCCAAAGGGTAGCCCAGCAAAAAATCAGGATGGACAAGCAGCAGATACGCGTAGGTATTCCTGTTGTATTCGGTACTCCCTACTAATTGGTTCGGTGCTATAAAAAGCATACTGCCATCATTGAAATCGTAATAATCCTGCCCATATTTCAATCGGCCGCTATTTTGCGTAATGAAGGTTATCTTATAGAAATCCACCACGTCATAGATGGGTGCCATATCCGTATTGAAAGGATTGTTTTCATTGAAATGAATCAGACTGATCAGGGGATGCTGTGGTTTGGGGAGCCCGAAAGCCTTATGGCTCTCCGATATAGAGCGAAACCGTACTAAGTTCTTCTTTTTCATATTCCAAATCTAATTAAAAAACCTATGACTGTAGTCTGTCATAGGTCTTGTTTTACTATTACCACGGGAGCAGATTGTCAATTCCGGCAAAATCAGCAGGCCCGGTAAAGCTTCCGTTGGGCAGGTCTTCCGCCAATGCTACGCGGATAGGTTCCAGAGAGCCATATTCCACTGTATCGGTCCCTTGAAAATTATTGAGTGCCGTTGCCGTAAAACCCGGGCTTACCAAATGTACTTTGATGTTGGTATTCTCCAGTTCTATAGCCAATGAAAGGAAGATCCCGTTGAGAGCTGTTTTCGATGCCCCATATACCGCATCAAATGCCGAGCGGTATGGATTGTTTGGATTCGCATTTAGCGTAAGTGATCCTAAAGCACTGGAAACAGTAACAATACGTGCCGATAGGGCGTTTTGCAACAATTGTAAAAACGCCTGTGTTACCGCGAGCGTGCTAAATACATTGGTTTCCCATACCGTGCGCAACTCCTCCAGAGGTGCAACACTTGGCTTTTGGGCACCTAATACTTCTTC
>QFQM01000289.1 GCA_003243255.1 Flavobacterium psychrophilum
ATAATGTTTTGAATAGTGGATTTCCATAGTTCTGGCATCAATATGTGGTGCCAGGGCATCATACTTGTAGCCAAGTTTTGCCATTTGGAAAGGTCCGCCTTCTGCTTTTACTTCGTCAGGGTTTCCAAGAGGTGCGGCAGTTTCTTTTTGAGGTTCAGGAACCGCTACTACTTCTTCAAGATTGTTTTTTTCTTTACATGATTGCATTGCTGCCATTACTACAAAAGCCGATAATAAGATCTTTACTTTTTTCATAATTTATTATTTATTTGATGATAGAATTAATAGTCTCTATATACAATTTTTTTGCCTCATCGGGTGTCAGGTGTCTTACCTGCATCCAGGCATTCATCTTAAATGCATTTCTGAGATCAAAATTTTGGTACGGATTTACCGGGGCAATTCCTCCTGTAGCCTGTTTGTAATAGGCATAAATACGCAGCATCACATCCTGAGGCAGGGCTTCAGTTGTGTTAGAAGCCTTTTCATAAGCTTCCTGAAACAGCGTGTCAAGATCTTTTTCCTGCATTAAGCTTTAGTTGCAATTATTGTTTTGCCTCCTATGGCTTTTTCGCCAAGCTTTACGTTTACTTCTGTACCAAGAGGTAAAAATAAATCTACCCTTGAGCCGAATTTAATGAAACCGGCATCGGTACCCTGAACCACCTGCATGCCTTCCTGTGCGTAGTTAACGATACGTCTAGCAAGAGCGCCTGCAATTTGACGGTAAAGTATCTCACCAAACAGATTGTTTTCGATAACGATAGTTGTACGCTCGTTTTCTTCACTTGCTTTAGGATGCCACGCCACAAGGTATTTACCGGGGTGGTATTTGCTGAACTTAACCAGTCCATTAACCGCATAACGCGTAACGTGTACATTGATAGGCGACATAAAGATAGATACCTGAAGCCTTTTATCCTTAAAGTATTCCGGTTCGTATACTTCTTCAATTACCACTACCTTTCCGTCAACCGGTGCAATGATGTTGTGATCTGTAGCAACAACATGGCGTTTTGGATTTCTGAAGAACTGAAGTATCAGTATCAGAAAAGCAAGTGCAATCAGTTGAACTATCATTCTAAGGGTTGCGTTTGGAATAAAATTTTCCGCAAGCAATGCAATGGCTACAGTTACGATTAGCCCGATAAAAATGAGCTTGGCTCCTTCTTTATGAAACATAAGTTAAGATTTGGTAATACAAAAATAGAAAAGGTATTGCAAATATAATACTATCCAGCCTGTCTAAAATACCTCCGTGGCCCGGCATTATGTTGCCGCTGTCTTTTACGCCGGCTTTTCGCTTGAGTTGTGACTCAACCAAATCTCCTAAAGTACCAAAGATTACGAGTATTATAGCAGCTCCAATCCAAACGATTGAAGAACTGAATACAGGATTTAAAAAAATATCGAAACAACTTAAAATATATGCGCCGATAATAGTAAAGATCATACCTCCTAAAAATCCTTCAATGGTTTTTTTAGGGGATATGCGCTCCAGGAGCTTATGTTTTCCCATTGTTTTGCCTACGATATAAGCAAAAGTATCGTTTGTCCAGATAAGGATGAAGCTTCCGATAATTATAAAAGGAGAGTAAATCCCTATTATTATAAACGGTAATTTTATAATTAAGAGAAATGGCAATATTACATAGCCTGTGAGCCTCGCCAGTTTAGCTGTTTTGTCTTTTGGGGCTGAAGGGCCCTTTTCAAAAAGTTCCTCAAGAAGTATAAAAGCAATAAACAATGCTCCAACATTTAAGAGGATATTGGTATAAAGGGTGTTAATCAGTAATGGTGAAAACAGTATAAAGCCTAATGCGCCCATAATAAGCGGAATGGTTTTATTAAGATTTGAAAGCTTACAGAATTCGGTGATGGCAATAAGCATAAATATGCCAAACAGCAGTACGAAACTAATTTCAGAGAACAGGGTTGCGCCAACAAGGAGTGCTATGTAAACAATTCCCGAGAGCGTCCTGACGATACTTTCATTCATGTTAGAGATCTTCTAAAAGAAGTAGGTAAAGATTTTTTGCAGAACTGCCGTAGTGCAGGAAATCTTCTTCTTTTACTTTTTCAAAATATTTAATAGTGGTAATGTTTGTAGGGTAATCTTTGTCGTATTTTCGTTTGATTTCCCTTAAGCCATCACTTTTGTTTCCCAGAATCTGGCTGGTGGTAGCTACAATTACAATATTTACGGGAAGTTCGTTAGGTTTATTCTGCTTGATCTGGTTAGACGAGAACAGTATAGAGCCTTCATCTGCAATAAGATTTTCGCAAGATGCCAAAAGGAATTTTGGATTATCGGATTTTGCGTAAGAAAGCTTGTTTTCGTCGAGTAAGCTGTAAAGTTTAGGTTCCAGGCACATCACGTTGCACTCAAACCAATCGTTTTCTTCAAGTACATTCAGGAATTGTTCATGCAGTTCGGTAAGGTTTTCGCAGTAAATAAATTTACCTCCGTTTTTTCTGAAGTTGAGCATAAAAAGTTCGTCAACAGGAAGTTGCTCCTCAGGTAGGAAGGGATTCGAATCCGAATTTTTATCCTCATTGGAACCATCACTTGCTGCACCGAAAATTTTCTTGAAAAGACTCATATCTTACATTACCTTATTACTCCTGATATGCTCAAAGATAAAAAAATCTTAATTCAATTTAAGAATTGAATTAAGATTTTTGAGTTTTTTGGCAAAATAAATTGCCTATGCTTCTGTAATTACCTCATGCTCATGTTTGTCAAAAGGCCTCTTGCCAAAAATATCTTCAAGATCGTCTTTAAAGATAACTTCTTTTTCAATCAGGATATCGGCAAGCTTAAGCAATTTATCTCTGTTGTCTTCTAAAAGCTTTATTGCTCTTTGGTATTGATCTTCAATAAGTGTTGATATCTCTTTGTCGATCAGTTTGGCAGTATCTTCAGAATATGGTTTAGAAAAATTGTATTCGCTCTGGCCTGATGAATCGTAATAAGTGATGTTACCAAGTTTATCATTCAGTCCATAGATAGTTACCATGGCACGAGCCTGTTTGGTTACTTTTTCAAGGTCGCTTAATGCTCCGGTAGATATTCTGTCAAAAATTACTTTTTCAGCAGCTCGTCCACCCATTGTAGCACACATTTCGTCCAGCATCTGGTCAGGTCTTACAATAAGTCTTTCTTCCGGAAGATACCAGGCTGCACCAAGGCTTTGCCCACGAGGAACAATAGTGACCTTTACAAGGGGAGCAGCATGTTCAAGCATCCAGCTTACTGTTGCGTGGCCGGCTTCGTGGATAGCGATAGCTCTTTTTTCTTCCGGCGAAACGATTTTATTTTTCTTTTCAAGTCCGCCTACGATACGGTCTACCGCATCAAGGAAGTCTTGTTTTTCAACCATCTTTTTGTCTTTTCTTGCAGCAACAAGGGCAGCTTCGTTACAAACATTGGCAATGTCTGCACCGGAGAATCCAGGTGTTTGTTTTGCAAGGAATTCAGTGTCAAGGTTTTCAGCTTTTTTAAGTGGCTTAAGGTGTACCTCGAATATTTCTCTTCTTTCGCGAATGTCCGGAAGGTCAACATATATCTGTCTGTCAAAACGTCCGGCACGCATAAGTGCTTTATCAAGAACATCGGCACGGTTAGTGGCTGCAAGTACAATTACATTTGTATTTGTTCCAAAACCATCCATTTCTGTCAACAGCTGGTTAAGTGTGTTCTCACGCTCATCGTTAGATCCTGAGAAATTATTTTTACCACGGGCACGCCCCACAGCATCAATCTCGTCAATGAAAATGATAGCCGGAGATTTTTCTTTGGCCTGTTTGAAAAGGTCACGAACCCTTGAAGCACCCACACCTACAAACATTTCTACGAAATCAGAACCTGATAATGAGAAGAAAGGTACCTTAGCTTCTCCAGCAACCGCTTTGGCTAAAAGCGTCTTACCAGTCCCCGGAGGACCTACAAGCAGGGCTCCTTTCGGAATCTTACCACCAATGCTCGTATACTTTTCAGGATTCTTCAGGAATTCTACGATTTCCTGAATCTCTTCTTTAGCACCTTCAAGGCCGGCAACATCTTTAAATGTTACTTTGATATCGTTCTTTTCGTCAAATAATCGTGCTTTAGATTTACCGATATTAAATATTTGTCCGCCTGCACCACCTGCGCCTCCGCCAGACATTCTTCGCATTAGGAAAATCCATAATCCTACGATTACAAGTATCGGAAGAAGTGTAATCAGCACTTCGCCCCAAATACCATCTCCCTGAAATTCATAATCGTTTAGTTTACCTGCCTCACGGGCCTGGTTTAACGTTTTCTGGAATTCTTCAGGATTTCCTGTCTGGAAAGAGTAGTGAGGACCTTTCGTGTTTTTATTGCCTAAAAGGTCTTTACTTACTTTTTGGTGCTCTTTTAGCTTTAAAGCCTCCGGTTTAAGAAAAGCTTCGGCAGATGTTTTATTGTATGCTACTTTACTTACCTCTCCTTTGTCAAGATAGGTGTAAAATTTCGCAAGCGATATTTGCTGTGGATCATTCCAGTTTGAGCCTCCCCATAAAAAATTTATAGAAAGGAATAACAATAAAATTCCTCCATAAACTACCCATGGGCTTACTCTAACCTTGTTTGGTTTATTATCTTTTGACATGAATTTCGGTTATTTAATAGTTGTTTCCGATAGATGTAATGCGGGCATCACCCCAAAGGCTTTCGATGTTATAGTATTCACGAATGTGTTTTTGGAAAACGTGAACTACTATGTTTACATAGTCCATAAGAACCCACTCGCCATTTTCTGTTCCTTCAACGTGCCATGGCTTATCTTTCAGAGATTTGGAAACTGTTTTTTGGATGGAGTGAACTATAGCGTTCACCTGAGTATTTGAAGTACCGTTACAGATTACAAAATAATCGCAAACAGTATTGTCTATGGCCCTTAGGTCAAGAATATCAATATCATTTCCTTTTACTTCTTCGATACCTTTGATGATATTAGCTAACAGATCATCATTACTTACGTTTTTCTTAGCCATTTAAAATTATATGTTTTCGCAAAGTTATCATTTTTTGT
>QFQM01000020.1 GCA_003243255.1 Flavobacterium psychrophilum
AGCTCAAGGGTAGCTTTGATGTCATTTACATCGCCACGTTCAAGATGGTCGGCAGCCATGTCATAAACATCTTTTGTTAGCGTGCCCACATACCAATAATAGATTGTAGCGATATGCTGGGCAAGTTCACCCATCGTCCACGAAATGTCGGAAGGCTTATAACGGAGGTCTTTTTCAGGAACTGCCTGTAATAATTTTCGGGTGTTATTCACTTCGTTTTCAAACTCTTGTGTCAGGTATTGCAGTATCATAATTTTTGATTTTAAATTAAAGATACGCACATAAAACTTTGGCTGTCAGTAATTTTACAAAACTATAACGATAAAAAAAGCAGAAACACCATATGATGTTTCTGCTTTTGTTTTTGAATTTTAAATCTTAACTGATTATTATTTCATTGCATAACGGGTATAACCACCATCGGCAACTATGTCGGCTCCGGTGATAAAGCTCGCCGCATCGGAAGCAAGGAACAATACCGTTTTAGCAATTTCTTCAGCCTGTCCTAATCGCTGCAGACCTGTTGCAGAAGCAAGATATTCTTTAGCTTCAGCTGTCGCAACAGATTCAAGACCCGGTGTTTGTATAGGACCCGGACTCACCATGTTTACGCGGATCTTTCTGTCTACAAGTTCGTTTGTAGCAATATGCGCAATCTTGTTTATGGCACCTTTAGTTGCAGAATAAATACTTGTACCTACGTTTGCTGCAGTTGCCACTACCGATGATGTAATTATTACCGATGCTCCTTCAGCAAGGTGAGGTATGAATTTTTGCAGTGTAAAGAAATGTCCTTTAACATTGGTATTGAACTGCGCATCAAATTCTTCTTCAGTTACCTGATCTATCGGACCGAAAGTAGCTATCGCTGCATTAAGGAAAAGTACATCTACTTTGTTTCCTGTTTCAGCAATTGCTTTTTCAAGGATAGCAATATCTGCAAGTTTAGATGTATCAGAAACAACTGTTTTTAATCTTGAATTATTGATCTCCGCTGCTGCCTTTTCAAGGTTAGCTGAAGATCTTCCGGTAATCCATACGTTGGCACCTTCGTTGATAAATGCTTGTGCGGTGGCAAAACCAATTCCTGTTGTTCCACCTGTTATAACTACATTTTTATTATTAAAGCTCATTGTAAATATTTTTATTGTTACAGTACAAAATTAGGTTACTTTGATTTATTTAGGTAACTTTGTTACAAAAAGTAACAGTAACATTTGAGAAACCTTGTAACCTATGAGTAACAACCCCTGCAATCCGGCCCATACAAAAG
Source organism: Flavobacterium psychrophilum (assembly GCA_003243255.1). The sequence continues at coordinate 1,274 of QFQM01000020.1, forward strand.
AGATAATGGCAATTCATGATACAATGGATGTACTGAACGGCAAATGGAAAATATCCATAATCTCGTCTATCTGCTATTACAACCAAAGAAGATTTTCAGACATCTTGAATGATGTAAACGGTATTTCGAACAAAATGCTGAGCAAAGAACTGAAAGAACTGGAAATGAATAAGCTCGTAAGCCGCACTGTACTCGATACGCAGCCTATAACTGTACAATATCAGTTAACAGAATACGGACTTACGCTCAGGACAATAATTAATGACCTGGCAGAATGGGGCCTGAAGCACCGACTGCTTATTACACAGGATATGTAATTATTCCAAAACCGGTATCAGCTATATAAGCCAAAAAACTTATCACGGATTAACTTAAGTGAATTTCCCGCATTTTATTGTTTTGAAAATTTGCAATAAAAAAATATGGGACTTTCAAACTTAGGTATTTTTCACACGGTAATAGGCATACTTGCCATTGTTGCCGCATTGGTATCATTCGTTAATTTCGGTAAGATCAGTTTAAGCAAACTATCGGGTAAAATCTATTTTTATACCACAGTAGTTACATCATTAACTGCTTTAGGTTTTACCAAACACGGAACATTTAATCTGGGACATATCTTTTCCCTGTTCATTGTTGTGCTGGTTGTAATCGCTTTTATCCTTCACTTAAAGAAGAAAGGAAACACCAAAGCACGCTACTTTGAGAACTTCTTGTTGTCATTTAGTTTCTTCCTGTCGCTTGTACCAACCGTAAACGAGACATTAACCCGCGTTCCGCTGGGCCATCCTCTTGCAAAAGACCCTACTGCCCCCATAATACAGCAGGTGCTACTTGTGTTTTTTGTACTGTTTATTGCCGGATCGGTTTTTCAGTTTATCAAACAAAGAAAGCTTAACAGAAGCCTTTCTGAAACAAATTAATTTCTACTTTTATCGCAAAGCGAAAATGCAGAATATTAAAAATGAATACTGATTCGACAGCGATCTTAAACAACGTACTGACATCATTTGCGGCGCTAACGGAAAACGACATTTCCGTTAGCGCCTCTTTATGGCGTAGGCGCGAAATACATAAAGGCGACTTTTACAACAAACAGAACATCGTATGTAAAGATCTGGGCATTGTTGTAAAAGGCATCTTCAGGGTATATTATTATGATGAGAAAACGGATGAAGAGAAAAATATGTTCTTTTTCTCCGAGGGACAATTCATAGTATCATTCCGTAGCTTTCTTTACCAATATCCCTGCGTATATTATATTGAAGCACTTGAAGACGCTGAAGTGGTGTATCTGCCTTATGATGATTTACAAAATCTGTATGCAAGCCATAAACCCTGGGAACGCTTTGGCAGGATACTGGCAGAACATTTCTTCAATCAGTCGCAGGGGCGTTCTGAAGAATTGTTGTTCTTTAGCCACGAAAAGCGTTACAAAAACCTGTTAGTGCAGCACCCTAATATAGTACAGCGTGTACCATCCTTTCACATAGCTTCTTACCTCGGCATTAAAAACCAATCCTTAAGCCGCATCAAAAAAAGATTGCAGGATATAAAATAGACTTTTCTGTTGAGCCGTACAGACAACTAAATTGAGCTGTGCACGAAAACGGCAACGTTGTATTATGTTGAACTTTGCATTGTTAATCATCAATAAAAATTAATAATGACAACAATAAAAAAGATTCAGCTTGGCAACAACGGCCCTTTAGTATCTAAACTTGGATTAGGCTGTATGCGTATGTCCTCCGTATGGGGTGGCGCTAAAAATGACGAAAACGAAAGTATTGCTACCATTCAGCAGGCATTGGATAACGGTATCAACTTCTTAAACACGGGAGATTTTTACGGAAGCGGCCACAACGAAATGCTGGTAGGCAAAGCCATAAAAGGACGCAGGGATGATGCTTTCATAAGTGTTAAGTTTGGGGCTATATTTTACAACGGACAATGGATTGGCCTCGACCTTCGCCCTGTAGCTATTAAAAACTTCATTAATTACTCCCTTACCCGCTTAGGCATTGATACCATCGACCTGTACCAGCCTTGCCGTATGGATGGCAGTGTTCCTTTAGAAGATATAATCGGAACAATCGCTGATTTGATAAAAGAAGGTAAAGTGCGCCATCTTGGTGTTTCGGAAATCACTCCCGAGCAGCTTCGCCAGGCTAACAGCATACACCCTATATCGGCATTGGAAATAGGTTATTCATTAGCCGACCGCCAGATAGAGAATGATCTGTTACCTACAGCCAAAGAACTTGGTATAGGTGTTGTAGCATTTGCCAATACTGCTGAAGGACTGTTAACCGGAAACATGAAAGTTCCTCTAGCCGAAACCGACTACCAAAATCATTTTTCACGCTTTCAGGGAGAGAACCTTATAAAAAATCTGGAGAAGGTAGAAGTTCTTAAAGCCATTGCTAACGACAAAGGTTTTACCCCTACTCAACTGGCTATTGCATGGGTAAACGCTCAGGGTGAACATATCATGCCATTGGTAAGTATGAGCAAAAGATCAAGGCTACCGGAAAACATAAAGGCTATGGAAATTACATTTACGCCGGAAGAAATGAATACACTAAACACCAATTTCGCAGTTGGGTCAATACTTGGCGGCACATATCTTCAGCGATAAGAATTTAGTATCTTTACCTAATGACAAATCCCAACGAAATAGTACCCGGAATAATATTCTACTCTTATCTCTCTAAAATGAGAAAGGACAAAATAGGATTCTTTGAGCATAACACACTTGTAATGCAGGTATCGGGGCATTTTACTCTTGAGACTGAAGGACAAACCGTTTCTATGACCGATGGACAGATGCTGTTGATACGTAAAAACCAGTTGGGCGAAATCACCAAGCTACCGACGAATGGCAGGGATTACCAAACCATTGTTATCTGCCTTCAGGAGGAAATGTTGAGAAAAATTGCACTCGAGCAACAAACCCAATCTGTAAATAAATACAATGGGCCGCTTAATGTGCTTATTCCGGGAAATGATTTTTTGCGGGGTTTCTTTCAGTCGATAATGCCCTATGTACAAAACTCCGAAGCAGGGATAACCGAATCGATGGGATTACTGAAAGTGCGTGAGGCCGTGCAATTATTACTGCACGCTATGCCGGAACTGAAGGATTTCCTGTTTGACTTTTCAGAACCACATAAAATAGACCTGGAAAAATTTATGGTGACCAATTATCATTTTAATATGCCTCTCGAAAAATTCGCCTACTTAACAGGGAGAAGCCTTGCCGGCTTTAAGCGCGATTTTCAGAAAATATTCGGGATGGCACCCAGGCACTGGCTTACGGAAAGAAGACTGGCAGAAGCCTTACGCCTTATAGAAAAGAAAAACAAAAAACCATCGTCTATTTACCTTGACCTTGGTTTTGAAAGCCTTTCGCATTTTTCGCATTCCTTTAAAAAACGATTTGGCAAAGCACCTTCAGAATATCTGGTATTAGATAAAGTTTAAAATTTAGAGCCTTGCAATTGCAGGGCTTTTTTATTATCCCTGATTTACATACAAGCTTCAGGGATTTGCATACACCTGACTTTTTAATGATACCGAACTTTGTCCTGTAAAAAACTAAAATATGGAAATTAAGAAGATATCATTAGGAAATCAGGGGCTGACAGTTCCTGTAGTTGGCTTAGGCTGTATGGGTATGACAGGCTTTCAGGATGGAAACATGTATGGCCCCGCAGATGAGCAGGAAGCTATAGCAACCATTCACAGATCGTTAGAGCTGGGTGGTAATTTTTTAGACACTGCCGACCTGTACGGACCGTTTAAAAACGAGCAGCTTATTGCAAAAGCCATTAAAAACAATCGTGACAAGTATAGTATTGCCAGTAAATTTGGCTGGGAAATAGACGACAACGATCAGGTAACGTGGGCCATTAACGGCAAAAAGGAATATGTGAAAAAAGCTGTTGAGCGTTCGCTAAAAAACCTCAACACCGATTACATCGATCTGTATTACATGCACCGCCTTGATAGGAATACCCCAATAGAAGAAACCGTTGGTGCCATGAGCGAACTGGTTAAAGAAGGTAAGATAGGTTATATCGGTCTATCTGAAGTGTCTTCGGAAACGGTGAAAAGAGCGCATGCCGTTCATCCGGTTACGGCAGTACAAAGTGAATACTCTTTATTTGAGCGAACGGTGGAAGAACGTGGCATCCTGAAAACCTTAAACGATCTGGGAATTGGTTTTGTTGCCTACTCTCCTCTTGGACGTGGATTTTTATCCGGTGAAATCCGCAGCATAGATGACCTGCCTGAAAATGATTTCCGCCGAGCAATACCACGTTTTCAGGAAGAACATTTCTATAAAAACCTGGAACTGGTAAAAGCGATAGAGAATATGGCCGCAGAAAAAAGCATTACGCCTTCGCAGCTGGCTCTGGCATGGATTATAAGTAAAGGTATTTTACCAATACCGGGAACCAAACGCAGAAAATACCTGGAGCAAAACATAGCTGCAACAGCTATTGAATTGAGCACGGCAGAATTGTCAAAACTGGAAAGCATTGTTCCATTAGGAACAAATACCGGCAATCCGTATGATGAGTTCAGTATGGGGCTTATCGATTAAATATTTCAGGCTGCATTTTTAACAATGCAGCCTTTCTTCTGTTATCTGTAATCACTAAATTAGTACTATGAATGCAATCAAATCCATATCAGAATTCCACAGGCTTTTATCACTCCCTGAACCACGCCATCCACTGGTAAGTGTCATCAATCTTGCCGAATGCATTTTTCTTGAAGATGATATATGGAAAGGGTTTGTAAACCGCTTTTACTGTGTGGCTTTAAAAAGAGAAGCCAAAGGCAAGGTAAAATATGGACAACAGCATTATGATTACGATAAAGGTGTACTCAGTTTTACGGCTCCCAACCAGGTTCAGAATCTTGATCTGGAAACCGTAGAATGCGGATCAGGCGATTTGCTTATTTTTCATCCTGACTTTTTACTTAAGCATCCATTAGCAAATAGCATCCATACGTATGGTTTTTTCTCCTATGCAGTAAACGAAGCGTTGCATCTTTCGGCACAGGAAGAAAATGACCTTATTGAAATACTCCATAAGATCGATAAAGAGTGCAGCCATATCGATAAACACACTCAGGAAATCATTCTTTCGCAAATTGAACTGCTGCTCAATTATTCTAAACGATTTTATGAGCGCCAGTTCATTACCCGAAAAAATAATAACCATCAGCTACTTATAAAATTTGAGCAGATAATAGATGGCTATTTTAATGATGTTACAGATACTCCAAAACAATTACTAACGGTGAATCACGTTGCCGGACTGATGAATCTTTCTCCAAATTACCTTAGCGATTTGCTACGTGTGCATACAGGACAAAATACCCAACAACATATACACGAAAAACTAATTGAAAAGGCTAAAGAAAAGCTTTCTACAACCAACCTTTCGATTAGTGAAATAGCTTATGCGCTCGGCTTCGAACATGCGCAGTCGTTCAGTACACTCTTTAAAAAGAAAACTGATATGTCGCCAATGGAATTCCGACAGACGTTTAATTCGTAAGGCTTAAGCTTTTTAAAACCTTTCCGGGATAGCGTGTTGCAAAGCTGTTTATCAGTTGCATGATATAATCGTTGCTCCTGTAGGGAGTTACATAGGTTTTTATTTCAGAAGGTTCTTCAATGCCAATATCTGAACTTATATAGCCCATACCATAAAAATGACCGTTCTCAACCCAAATACAGCTGCGCTCATCGGCTGATCTGCCTTTGTCAACAATGGCAAAACTCGGCCTGTTATCCAGAATAAAATCGATGGCGTTTTGAATTTGCTCATTATGAACCTCAACATCAGGTAAATCTGCCGTATCGTATTTGTAAATACCTTCTTTCTCTCCTTCTACACAGTATTTGCAAAAACGATGATCAACCTCAAACTGCCGTGCAAGGCTTTGCAAAAGATTAATGCCTTCATGAATATTACTGAACGTTTGGATTGAACCCTGAAATTTGGTCAGTTTACCAACAGCAAGATACCTGTAGCCATTTCGGGCTTCGTAGTCATACAAACCATATTTAGCTTCAAAACGTTTCAGTGCTTTATTATGAATTGGCCAAAGCTTCTTTATTTCAGAACATTCAAGCAGCAATGCCATCAGCTCGGTAGCGCAAACTTCAAAAGAAATTCCATGTATATCCCTTAGAAAATACTGTCTTTGAGGTGTAATCTTATGTCCGCTGAAATGGGAAGCCACACGTTTTTTAAGATTGACTGCTTTGCCAACATACACCACTTTCTTAGCCTCGTTGTAAAAATAATATACTCCCGGCTTTTCGGGTAATTGTTCAAAATCAGAAGGCGGAAGATTAGGCGGCAGTCGCTGATCCTGAGCTGTTTTCTTTAGCATCTTTTCAATTTCGCTTTCTGTATCCCAGTCTAACAACCTTGAAAATAAAATAGCGGTGGCATCGGCATCGCCACCGGCGCGGTGTCTGTTTTCTATAACTATATCAAGGGATCGGCACAAGTTTCCAAGACTGTACGAACTTAATCCAGGTTTTATCTTTCGGGTAGCGCGAACCGTACATAATTTCCGTGCCGTCCATTTAAATCCGGATTCTTCGAGTTGATGACGAACGAATGAATAATCAAAGTTCACGTTATGCGCAACGAAAACCCTGTTATTCAACAGTTCATAAACTTTATCGGCAATATCATCAAAAATTGGAGCATGCCGTACCATTTCGTTGTTGATGCCCGTAAGTGCAAAAATAGGAATAGGTATTTCCTTTTCCGGATTGACGAGTGTTTCCCAACGGTCAATAATATTTGTCCCGTCGTGAATAATAATGGCAATTTCGGTAATGCGGCTACCGCTGGCGTTTCCTCCTGTGGTTTCAATATCTACTATGGCATACTCCTGCTTCTTCATCTTCTTACGGCATCAATGTATTGATATTCATGCTGCAATGTAGTTAATCGAAACCAAAAAGAAAACAGGACTGATGTTAAACTATCATTCCTTTCCCTTTTACCTGACATTAGTTCTAAAAATATTATGAATACTTCACAATCAACAACACAAACTTATCATATAAATATTTTTATGTGAAAATATTTTGCAAATAGACAAATTTAAACGTACACTTGTAGTCAATTTAACCATAAGAAAAAACGTTATAGTAAATTACACTACCACAAATATTTAAACACTTTGCTAAACCAAATCTTTTATGAAAACAAGTATTTTAAAGGTAATGCTCCTTTTGCTGACATTTGGAGGTATAATTGCCTGTTCCGATGACGATTCCGAATCAAAAATCCCGGGACCAAAAGGCATGTACATCAGTCCTGAAAAACTGGATTTTGATGCTGTTGGCGGTCCGTCAATCATTAACGTTCACGTTCTGAACGATGCCGACTGGACTTTAAGCACACCGGCTGACTGGCTTACCATAAACCAGACAACAGGCAGCGGCGTAACTTTCAACATCAGTATTTATGTAGCACCGAATGATTCTGAACAGGAACGTTCTACCACAATCCTGCTTACATCGGGCAGCGAAACACGCAATCTGGAAATACATCAGGCAGGTAAAACTCCTGAACCGGTATTTACCTATGATGTAGCTCCCGACCCAAGCAATATGGGCGACCTTAACAGCGTACAGTTCGCAGCACAAATGCACGCCGGATGGAACCTGGGCAACTCACTTGAAGCTATAGGCGGTGAGACCGCATGGGGCAACCCCATGGTAACCAAACAACTTATTGATGCTGTAAAAGCAGCAGGTTTTGACACCGTTCGTATTCCTGTCTCATGGAGTAATTTCTCTGACGCTACTAATTTTACTATCAGTGAAGCATGGCTAAACCGTGTGGAAGAAGTAGTGAACTATGCGCTTGACAACAACATGTATGTAATTATGAATGAGCACTGGGACGGCGGATGGATGCAGCCAACAAATGCTCAGAAAGACTATGTAAACAACCGTCTTGCTGTAATGTGGAAGCAAATTGCGACACGTTTCCGTAATTATGATTACCATCTGATATTTGCCGGAACTAATGAGGTGATGGTAGAAGGTAACTACAACACTCCTACTGCTGAATATTATAATGCTCAAAACAGCTTTAACCAAACATTCGTTACAACGGTACGTGCTACTGGTGGACGTAATGCTTATCGCTATCTGGCTGTACAAAGCTTTAACACAAATATTGATTATGCAGATTCGTTTGCTGTGATTCCAACAGATGTGACTCCGAACAGAATTTTGATGGAAGTTCACTACTACGATCCGTACAACTTTACGCTTAATGAGAACAGTACTATCACTCAATGGGGCTCAATAGCTACCGATCCTAACGCCACAGAAACCTGGGCTAACGAGTCGTATGTTGATACTGAGTTCCAAAAAATGAAAACCAAATTCATTGACAACGGTATAGGTGTACTTTTAGGCGAATACGGTGCTATAGTTCGTGAAGATGTGGCAGGAAGCGAAACCTTCAGGATTCATTACCTGAATTATGTATCGAACTCAGCCAGAACACACGGAATCGTTCCTGTATACTGGGACAACGGCTTTATAGGCAACCATACTATGGCACTGTTTAACCGTAATACCGGTGCTGTTTTATACCCTGACGTACTTGAGGCAATCATGCCATAGTTTATATAACAATTGTAAACCCAAAACAGCCACCTTTATGGTGGCTGTTTTTATTTGATTAAATACCCACAGATTAAATACCCGTAATTATACGCTGTTGCCGCATTACTCCATTTCCTATTTTTGAAAATAAATACCCTGTTGTTATGCCATACGATATGCTTGAAAAATTATGGGAACGAACATCAAATCCTAAAGTCATAATTGAAAATTCTGACTGGAATAAAGAGATGGAAGCTTTGTATAGCCTTGGCATTAGTATGGAAAGCACATTGCAATACCTGTATTTTGAAAAGCCTGACTTCGAAACTTTCAAAAACTGGATAAAACAGAGGGAAAAAGAAAACACGGTTTCTAATGAAGTGATTGAAAATGTGCTTTCGGAAGAAGACCTCAACTTTTGGGATAAAAATGGATACGTGATTGTAAGAAATGCTGTTTCTAAAGAAGATTGCTTAGCTACGCAACAGGCTATTTGGGATTTTTTGGGAGCCAGCGCAAATGATGTATCATCGTGGTACAAACCTCATGAACAACAAAAAGGACTGATGCTGAATTTCTCCGACCACCAAACGCTGAATAAAAACAGGCAATCCGAAAAGATACGCAAAGCATATGAGCAACTTTATAAATCAGATGCTATCTACAAAATCATTGACAAGGTAAGCTTTAACCCTCCCGAAACCGACAACTATCGTTTTATGGGCAGTAAGCTGCACTGGGATGTAAGCCTTAAAACACCTATTCCTCTGGCGCTACAGGGATTGCTTTACCTTACCGATTGCGGACCTGAAGATGGTGCTTTTCATTGTGTGCCGGGTTTCCATACTACTATAGAATCGTGGTTGGGTGAAATAGGCTCTGATGAAAATCCAAGAGAAAAAGCTTTACAAACCCTGACTCCAATACCTGTAATAGCCAATGCAGGTGATTTTATTATTTGGGACAACAGGCTTCCGCACTGTGCTTCTGCCAATTATGGGAAGTTACCCCGAATGGTACAATACCTCACGTATCTGCCTAATAATTACAGAGAAGCAGATGAATGGCTGTAATTATAAAAACTGACATTGATACATTTTACAGCTCACTAAAACCAAAATTATAACCTTACTTTTACTCCGCACCTGTTTTTATCCAAGCTAAAAAACAGATGCGGAGCTATGTTCGATTTTTACGTTGCTCATTTATTTTTTAATTAATATATTTGAATGGAAACTTCAGCATAAACAAACTCCTTACAGTTATGCCGCTTGTTTTTGAATTATCCATAACAATAAAATTTACAAATGCCTGATACAAAATTCCCTATACCCCACAATGAGAAGGAAAGGCTGGCCGCTCTAAAGCGATATAATATTATTGACACACTACCCGAACAGGAGTTTGACGATATTGCCAGACTGGTTGCTTACATTTGTGATGTACCGGCAGCACACGTATCGTTTATTGATGAGAAAAGGCAATGGTTTAAAGCTACAGCAGGTTTTGATGCTGTAGAAGTAGAAAGAGACACTACATTCTGTCAGTACACACTGATGGACAGTGACATGTGGGTAGTGCCTGATGCTACAAAAGAGCCTAAACTCGTTGATAACCCTAATATTTATGATGGCTTTAAAGTTCGATTTTATGCAGGTATTCCGTTAACTACTCACGACGGGCATAACATTGGTACTATTTGCGCTATCGATCACATAGCCCGAAACATTAACGAAGAGCAAAAAAATGCCCTTAGGATTTTATCCAGGCATGTAATGAGCCAGCTGGAACTAAGGATTAAAAATGTTGAGCTCGACAGGCAGAAGGAAATAGCCGAATTAGCTATTTATGCTAAGGACAGTTTTCTTGCTAACATGAGCCATGAGATCAGGACTCCGCTAAATGCCATAATTGGTTTTACCGACCTTATTGCCAAAACAAAGCTTGACCCTACACAAAAGGACTATATTCAGAACGTTCAGACAGCAGGTGAAAACCTGATGCTCATTATCAATGATATACTTGACCTTTCTAAAATTGAGTCGGGACAATTGATTATCGAGTCACAGCCCTTCAGCCTTAGAAGCGCTCTGAAACACACTTATGATTTGCTTAAAGTAAAAGTGTCAGACGATATTGAGTTTAACCTTTATCTTGATGCCGATCTACCTGACATGGTGATGGGTGACAGAGGCAGGCTAAACCAGATACTTACCAACCTTGCAGGTAATGCCATTAAGTTTACACCGGATGGTGATATTACCGTATCGGTTAAAAAAATATCTGAAAATGATACTTCATATACGCTAAGATTTTCTGTTAAAGATACTGGTATCGGTATCAGTGAAGATAAGCTCGAAACCATTTTTGACCGCTTTACTCAGGCAGAAGAAAGCACTACACGCCGCTTTGGCGGTACAGGGCTTGGCCTCAACATTGTAAAACAGCTTGTGGAGTTACAGCATGGTGTAATCAATGTGAAGAGCAAGCTTGAAAAAGGTTCGGAGTTTTATTTTATACTTACCTTCAACAAAGTCTTTACAAAACAGGAAGTCGTACAAATAACCGCAGAACCTCAAAAAAAGCCGGAAAAGCTTTCAGTGTTATTGTTTGAAGACAATATCCTTAATCAAAAGCTGGCCAAAAGCGTCATTGACGAATTTGGTTTTGAACTTGATATCGCCAATAATGGTGAGGAAGGCATTGAGGTGTTCGTGACAAAGCAATATGATCTTATACTAATGGACTTGCAGATGCCTGTAAAAGATGGCTATCAAACCACAGAGTACATCCGTTGCGAACTGAAATCAGACATCCCGATCATTGCTATGACCGCGCACTCTCTTGTAGGCGAGCAGCAAAAATGTTTTGATATTGGCATGAACGGTTATGTGCCGAAGCCATTCAAACAGGCTGAACTTTTAGGTGAGATTACAAGGGTTATGAACAAAAAGCCTGCGCAGCATTTTAAAGGTATTGATTTGTCATATCTGCTTGAGATGTCGTGTGATGACCAGAATTTTGTTAACGAAATGATTGGCCTCTTTGTAAACAAAGTACCTAACGAAATAGACCTGTTAGAACAAGCTGTTGAAAACAAGGATTATGATACGGTAAGAAAGGTTGCTCACAACATGAAATCCAGCCTGCCTATATTTAAGCTGGATGATTTACTGAAAGATCTTACTATCCTGGAAAAGCAGGCTATTGATGGCAGCTTTGACGACCTTGCGACAGAAAAACTGGACAGGCTGCGAAACGGGCTTACTGACACAGTTGCTAAATTAAGCACCTACAATAGCTAAAGCTTTAGCTATTTAGAGAAAAAATCCATATTTTAGACTTTACACTTAATTTTTGGCAGGAGATACTGTTTTTTACCTGCATTCAAATTTAGTTATCATGAAAATAATACTGGCCGAAGATAACGACCTGCTTAGAAAATCATTGTCATTCTTTTTAGAATCGAAAGGCTTTGAAGTCAACCAGTTTGCTGACGGAAGAGAAGCCCTTGAAGCTATTAAGGACAACAACTACGATATTATCCTTACTGACATCAATATGCCGGGCATAAGCGGTATGGAGATGACACAATATATTCGCATAACATTAGAACGCAATACTCCTATCATAATATTTACATCATCCGGTATTGAGCAAACTGAGCTCGATGCATTTGATATTGGTGCTAATGATTTTATGGCAAAACCTATTAGCCCATCGGTACTGCTTGTAAGGATTAATAAGCTTCTTAAAGAAAAAACCAGATGAGAATAGTAACTTCTTTGCTATTAATGTTATTAATGTGCACGGTTTCTTTTGCACAGGATATAGATGCTGCATTTAAAGAAGTCAGGACAAAAGCCGAAAGCAAAAAATATACTGAAGCTTTAAATATTCTTAATAAGCTCGAAGCGGCCTATCCCGGTAATGAAGATATACTTGTATATCAGGGAAGGGTGTACAGCTGGAAAAGGGATTTTTCGAAAGCCAAAAAAATATTACGCCCGCTTGCTGACAGGGATAATCCCAATATTGAAGCACTCGAAGCTGCTATCAATGCCTATTATTGGTCGTATGATTTTGATGCCTGCGTAATTTATTGCGACAAATATCTGGCATTACAACCCGGCAATCCTGATATCCTTATCATTAAAGCTACCTGCCTTGAAAAAAAAGGGATGGATAAGGAAGCCCTTGCAATACTTGATGAATTGCCTGCCAGTCATCTGAATTCAGAAAAGACAGACGGATTAAGAACCATGATATCACGAAAAAGGAAGAATGCCATATCAGTATCCTATCTTAATATTGCAACCTACGATCCGGGTGAATCACCAACACATTATGGTTATGTAGAGTATCTTAGAAAATTCACTAAATCAACCCTGATTGGCCGTGCAAATGTGGGATATCGTTACGGCGAGGCTGAAGCCCAGCTTGAAGCCGACTTTTACCAAACTTTCAACAACAGGAGTTACCTTTATACCAATGCCGGTGTATCGCAGGGTGAAGTCATTTTTCCGAAAATAAGACTGGGAGCAGAATATTACTTCACTCCTCAGGGACAATTTGATTTTTCACTTGGAGGCCGTTATATGCACTTTGAAGATGACGATGTTGTTCTTGCAACAGGTCAGGCTGCCTACAGGCACCAAAATTATACGCTGGCCTACAGACCCTATTTTGATGTTGACAACAATCTATGGTCGCATGTACTGAGCCTACAACGTTATGATGAAGACAAGGAAAACCTTATACGTATTGAAGGTCAATATGGTACTGTGCCATATCTGTATATCTACAACAATTCAACATACAGTATTTCCTCTGAGCCTTTAAGGGCATACAGGGCGGGTATACAGTACCAGCACAGGTTTGGAGATTCTTTTTTGATAAAACCTGTATTCCTTTATGAATACGAAGAGTATTACCCACACTCTTACAGACATAAGTTTAACTGCCAGCTAATCCTGACTAAACGTTTTTAAATGGAAAACATTTGGAACTCATATAGATCAGGGGTTTGGCTGGATACAGCCTTACTCTGGCTCATTGCATTATTCATTGGAATCGCAGGAATGCTGTTCCTTTTTATTATAGTTATCCGTTCTGAGAAGATCAGCCGGAGAATAAGCTATAGCGAATATAATGCTGTTATCGAAAATATGCTTATGTCGGTTGTTTTTGCCGGACGTTCATATGCATCTGTCAGGGAGGATAAAGAGTATGCAGACTATTTTAAAATAAAATATTTCCACAAGCAGCTGATGAAATCCATCATCAACCTGCATCAGAACTATGATGGAACTTCTGCGAAAATCCTTGAGGCATTTTATTATGAATCCGGATTGATGAAAACGTCTTTCAACAAACTGAACAGCCGAAGAATGGAAGTGGTATGCAGCGGCATACAGGAATTGGCTGAAATGAGAATAACCAAAGCTTTTCCCTCAATAGTAAAACTATCGCATTCCCGTAATAAAGAAATTAAGATTGCTGCTATTAAAGCATGTACAAAGCTAAACGGCAATAAAGGTATTGTTCACCTTGTTCATCATAAAGACCCTATCGATATGTGGGAGCAGGTAAACATAATCAGTGCTTTTAAACGCAATTATGCCGAAGAAAATGAAGAAGTTGAAATATTGCTGACTTCACACAATTCAACGGTTATAAGTCTTGGCTTAAAAATCATACACACGCTGGAACTGGCCAGAAAACTGCCTTATGTAGCCGATTTAGCAGCAAACGCCCCTAACGACCAGATAAAACTTGAAGCACAGGAATTGCTTCTTTTTCTAACTACAAAAAAACAAGGGAACGATGGATTTTAATGCTGAGATATCCGGTTTTGTGCATATCTACCTCATTCTGATTCTGGCCTATGCCATACTCATTATGTCGTCGTACCTTATACTTGCTTATCTTTCGTCGAGAGAATTGAAGGACTATCTTAAGCGCAACAGCTTTGTAGATTATGACGTATTGCTTTCCAGCGAATATGCCCCGGCACTTTCATTAATAGCTCCTGCTTACAATGAAGGCCTGACAATTAATGAAAATGTACGCTCACTGCTTTCGCTGAACTACAACAACTATCAGGTAATCCTGGTAAACGATGGTAGTAAGGATAACTCTATGGAAATCCTTATTGACAGCTATGATCTTATCCCTGCCGATTTCGAATACAACCCAAAAATACCCACCAAACCGCTAAAAGGAGTATATGTATCAAAAAATGCTGCCTTTAAAAAGCTGGTGGTAATTGATAAAGAAAACGGTGGTAAGGCCGATGCCCTGAACGTAGGCCTTAACATTGCACACAACCCCTATGTGGTGTGCATTGATGTGGACTGTATTCTTGATAAAGATTCTTTACTGAAGCTTGCCAAGCCATTTCTGGAAGGCCACGGTAAAAGAGTTATTGCAACCGGTGGTGTAGTGCGTATAGCAAACCAATGTGTAATCCGCGACGGACGTCTTGTAGAGGTTCACATCCCAGATAAAATGCTGCCAAGGATACAGGTACTTGAATACCTTAGGGCGTTTCTTTTAGGACGCATGGCATGGGGACATCTTGATGGTTTACTGCTAATAAGCGGTGCATTTGGCGCATTTGACAAAGAAATTGCCTTGCTTGCCGGAGGTTATGACACCAAAACAGTTGGTGAAGACATGGAACTTGTAGTACGAATGAGGCGTTACATGCTTGAGAATAATGCTCCATATACTGTAAGTTATATACCTGACCCACTCTGCTGGACTGAAGCACCGGAAACAGGATCGATATTTGTAAAGCAGCGTAGCCGATGGATGCGTGGTACCATAGAAACACTGCAAATCCATAAAAAAATGTTCCTTAACCCTAAGTATAAACTGCTGGGTATGATTAGCGTTCCGTATTGGACATTTTTCGAGTTCCTTGCCCCATTTATAGAATTCGCTGGTATTGTTATCACTATAGCTTTTGTAATTATGGGATTACTTAACTGGCATTACTTTATACTGATGGTTTTGTTTGTATATACTTTTGCGGTTATGTTCTCGGTGCTTGCATTGTACACAGAAGAGCGCACCTACCATAAATACAGGAAAAGAACCGATTTCAGTAAAATGCTGCTGGCCGCTTTTATAGAGCCAATATATTTTCACCCGTTAACGGTTTACGCAGCACTAAAAGGCTATTATGAAAAAGCAAGAGGCAAAAAGACCTGGGGCGAAATGACCCGAAAAGGGTTTAAGAAGCCATCATAAAAATTATTTCTTTACGTAAGCTTTCCATAAACGCTTATCGGCTGTAAAACATAATGTATCTGTATCCGTTTTAGGGTAATTGAGTTGACGAAATGAAATATACGGACGGTCTTTATCGCCACCCTCTGTTTTAAATGAGGTTTTTACACTCCCTATTGTAACAGTATAATATATGAGCCAGGTTTGGTAATAATCAAAATAAAATCCGTCATTACCGTTTCCATTAGGATTACCGAAGCCTAAAGAAAATCCGCTATTGAGATGATTTTTCCAGATAATGGATTCATCAGTAATTTTTATATTTTCAGTCTGAATGTTTTCATTTTTCTTATCAAGCTTGTAACCTTCACAATTCTTACACAACAGGGTTAAAGAAAAATGATCATCATTATTTTTTACTTTATACAATTTCCGTGAAGCATCTGTAAAAAGGATATACCCTCGGTCATCTGACCCTGAATATCCACCCTCATCAAGTCCTTTTACCCCCCTTAGGCCATCATAAAAAGGAGATCCATATTCTTTCTTATATTGCTCATAGCTTAATGCAGGTTTTCCATCGGCAGGATAGTACTCATAAGGCTTGCTTATGGTTATAGGATATATTTTCTCACGATGTTTTGCCATAGTAACAGCATCATACACATCGCAGGAATCTGCTTCCTTATCATACATCCGCTCTATAACGATAAGCCTTTCACCATCAAGATAGACATCAGCATCCTTTTCATACTTTACCTTCATATTGCAGCTCCCATCCATAATACCAAAAGATACAGGTCCGTTTGTGCTATCATAATAAGAACCGGTGTTTTTTACAAAATGTATTAACCAGTATTCACTCCCTTTAACACCTGTAATATTATTTACATAAAACTCAGTGACAGAATCTATAACTACACGAGGATTACTACTCTCAGGAAAATGAGGCCATTCCTTATGCCTGTCTGACGACGGTATCTTGTACCCGTTAGCAAACGATGCCGCTATAAATCCTGTTGCGCAAAACAGTGTTATGCAGCTAACAATAATAACAGTACGCTTTCTGGCAAAACGCTTTTTTTCGGCAGTTTTAGAAAGATAAATACTTCTGCGCTCTGCTATAAAAACAATGATTAGAATAACCAGCGATATAGAGATTGAAAGCATAAGGATGAAGAATATCCCAATATCATTAAAATCTAACGCAAAACACCCTATAGTGAGCAGAATGTTAAGAAGAAAAAGAAGTAAAAATGCCTTGAGGGTTTTTCTCATAAGTATACTGTGTATAGAATAAAGTTAGGGTTTTGTAGAAAATAAAAAAAGCTGGGCGAAATTATCTTAAAAGGATTTACCAAAAAGAAACCATAAATATAATTCATACTCAAAAGCATCCGCCGCGGCAGATGCTTTTATTTTTTGTATGTTATAAAATCTCTAATAATAACTCCATAATTGATAAATACCAAACATTGGAGTTACCTTTGCGCAAAATTCAAAAGACACCGTGACAAAACAAAAATACGTTACCCTCATACTTATATTAGGCTTCTTAACCGCATTAGGGCCATTTTCAATTGATATGTACCTGCCGGGATTCTCTGCTATTGCAGAAGACCTGAATACTACAGTCAACAATGTATCATTATCCTTATCCAGTTATTTTATAGGAATATCTGCAGGTCAATTGCTTTATGGGCCGTTGTTAGACCGTTTTGGAAGAAAAAAACCCTTATACATTGGTTTAGTCGTTTACATAATAGCCTCATTAGGTTGTGTTGTTACAAAAAATATCGATGTATTTATTGGCCTTCGTTTTGTTCAGGCTGTGGGTAGCTGCGCTGCAACAGTAGCAGCAATGGCAATGGTACGCGATCTTTTTCCGGTAGAAGACAGTCCTAAAGTCTTTTCGTTATTATTGCTCGTTTTAGGGCTTTCGCCAATGCTGGCACCAACTATGGGTGGCTATGTAATCGTAGCATGGGGATGGCATACTATCTTTTTAATACTGGCAATTATGGGCTTTGCAGTATTGACTGCTTCACGCTTTGGATTGCCGCACACCCGAAAACCCGACCATACCATATCGCTCAAACCAAAACCCATACTAACCAGATTCGCCAATGTGCTTACGACACCACAGTTTTACACCTATGCTGTCTCTGGAGCCGTAGCATTTTCAGGATTATTCACTTATGTTGCAGGTTCTCCCCTGCTGTTTATGGATATCTTTAAAGTATCGGGTGAAACCTATGGATGGATATTTGCCTTTATGTCGGTAAGCTTTATAGGAGTAAGCCAGTTCAACTCGTTATTGCTTCGCAAATATAAAAGTGAGCAGTTGGTATATTTGGGTCTTGTTTTACAGTTAATCATAAGCACCATCTTCCTTGTAGCTGCAATAAACAACTGGCTTGAATTATATTCTACAATAGCAATGCTATTCCTTTACCTTGGCTGCCTGGGGTTAACCAACCCAAATACCGCAGGACTTGCACTCGCTCCTTTCTCAAACAATGCAGGTAGCGCTTCAGCACTATTAGGAGCATTACAAATGGGAATGGGTTCGCTGGCATCTATGGCTGTAGGTATATTGGTAAAAGATTCTATGGTGCCAATGATAACCATTATGGCGGCAAGCACCCTTGTAGGCCTAATTATCTTATTGATTGGAAGAAAAAATATTAAGGAGTTGGCAGAAAACGATAGCACTGACACTATAATGTCGCATTAGTATTATTGCACTTCCAGAGATAAAAGATCACAGTAAAAAATACCGTGCAGGTTATAAGTACCATTATCTGACAGCGTATATACTGAAAAACGTATCTCCAACTGCTCAGTACCTTTTCGGCGTATCATGGCCATAAAGCTTTTAGGTTCGGGTTTATTATCCGGATAATTCTGCGGTATAGTACTATTATAAGGCTGAATATCCAGCCTGCCAATCATCGGAGATATTTTATATATCTGTATACATTCTTTAGCTATATATTGTTTAGGTTCGGCAGTAAAAACAATTACATCACCAATATTACCTTTCAGAATAATATTTCTGCTATTATACCCCTCAACTACCGATTTTATATCTGCGAGCATAGAAAACGCATTGCCATCTATACGTATGGGACTATTCCTGTTCAGGCTTGCATCAGGAAAGTTTTTAAGTATATATTCGGTATCTATTATAAAAGATAAGGTAATTAAACCGGTATCAGCAACTGCGTAAGGTTCCATAAATGTGGGAGTGTATTTGTTGGTTAGTCTGCATCATTATCATTTCACAACACATGCATCTGCAAAGATGATTTATATTCAGATGCAAAAACCGCGTAGAAATACCTGTTTTTAAATTTAAGCCTGACATTCCTTACAGGAATATGACTTTATAATAAATAGATTTGATGAGGATCCACTAGATCTTTACCGGAAAAGATTTCCAGTCCTGACCTTCAAATATATCAATGACCTTGTTATTAGAATCAATCACAAAACACATCCGTGAGCAATACTCACCTCTGTAGGTATTATAAAAGTCTTTATTAGGCTCTTCAGAAACATCAATCTGCATACCCCTCAATCCTTTTTCAATTTTAGAGTCCAGCCGTATTACATTAATAGCATCTCCATATTTTTCTAAAATATCATAATACGCTTTTGCAGAAGCTGTATCACCTCCACATCCGCATGAGTTTACGATTATGGTTACCTTATTATGCATATCAGCAGAATTCACCTCACTCCCATTTACTGCAATACCTTTAAAAGCAGGTGCATTCATCCCTAACTGAAGTCCGGTCTTCTTTTCAAAATCATCATCTCTTATAAGTGTAAGATATTCACCATTGTTGCTAATCTTTTCAATTTTATAATGGTTTTGCCCAAGCTTTATAAATTGTCCGATTGTTACTTTGTCTTTTAGTAGCAAAGTATCTTTTATATGCCTGTTATTAGCTAAAAGAGCGATTTCCGACCTTTCGGAATAGGCAAAAGTCAACGGATTTCTTGGGTCTGCAATACCTATTTTGTAATCATCTTTTCCAATACGGAAGCTTGCGGTAAGATGCTCATTTTTCCGATAGAACAGATTACCCCTGTCAGTCCCGATATCTATCCACGAAGAATCTTTTACAATTTCCTTTCCATTATAAATGAGGAATGAGTGCTGTACTGCATTTTCATCAGAATACCATTCTAATTGCTCAATGGGATGAAAAGTATCATCGGTAAAATCATGATTATTGTTTGAATCTATAATGAATATTTCCCTTCCGTTTTCAGTAGCTTTTAAAACATCTACATATTCGGGTTGCTTCTGTCTGAAATCTACAGGAGCCTGAAAGCGCGAAACATTAAGCAATTGTTTTGGAAAAATAACAGCATGAACAAAAACAGTATCATCAGGGTTGCGAAACACAGGACTCATAGCCCCTAATGCGAACAAACCGGCTTCTTTATGCTTTTGTGTCCGGATAACAAGTGTGTCATCAGATGATTTAAAGTGGTTAATCCCCTTTTTTACCCCTGCGCAGCTGTAAATTACGAATACATAGAGTATCACAATAAAAAACCTAACTACATTCATAATTTCCTTTTCTATGAATTTACTTACTTTTTATATGTAAAGCTAACGCAGTTATTTTGATTTAAGTATAAAAACAAAAAGCCCTCCGTGTTTACGGAGAGCCTTGTATATTGGATTGTTGTCTTTTAGCTTATGCCAGAGAAGCAACGTGTTTAGTCAATTTTGACTTAAGGTTTGAAGCCTTGTTAGCGTGAATGATGTTTTTCTTCGCTAGTTTGTCGATCATAGAAATAACCGAAGCAAGTTTAGCAGAAGCTTCGCTCTTCACAGTAGCTAGACGTATTGCTTTGATAGCATTACGAGTAGTTTTGTGCTGATATCTGTTCAACACTCTCTTCTTTTCGCTAGTTCTGATTCTCTTTAATGCTGACTTGTGATTTGCCATTTTCTTAACTTATAAACTTGTTAATTTTTTAATTGTAGTCCGTAGGGGAATCGAACCCCTGTTACCAGGATGAAAACCTGGCGTCCTAACCCCTAGACGAACGGACCATTGTATTCTCAAAATTTCAGTAGCCCGTGGGGGAATCGAACCCCCCTTACCAGGATGAAAACCTGGCGTCCTAACCGATAGACGAACGGGCCATTTTGTTTCTCTATTGCGGTTGCAAATGTACAACTATTTTTTACTTCCGCAAGAGTTGAAACAAAAAAAATTAAAAAAATTTACTTTTCTAATATGCCCTTGCAAAAAGAACTCTTCCAACTGACGGATTACCAGTGTATACGCACGTTCCCGCTTCTTCTACCCTGTCTAATGCGATACAGCGAATTGTTGCTTTTGTAAGCTCTTTTATCTTTTCTTCGGTTTCAGATGTACCATCCCAATGGGCAGCCACAAATCCACCTTTGTTATCAAGCACGTCTTTAAACTCTTCAAACGAATTTACTTCTGTAATATGAGAGTTTCTGTAGTCTAATGCTTTATTGAACAGGTTAGCCTGAATTTCATCCAGTTTATCCTGCAGGTAAGTCACCACATCGGCAGCAGCCACAGTTTCTTTAGTAAGCGTATCCCTTCTTGCAACCTCAAAAGTACCGTTAGCAAGATCATTTGGACCTATAGCCACACGAAGCGGCACACCTTTAAGCTCATATTCGTTAAACTTCCAGCCCGGCTTTTGGGTAGTTCTGTCATCATACTTAACCGAAATGTTGAGTTTTCTCAGTTTAGCAACAAGTTTATTCACCTCTTCTGATATAGCCGCAAGCTGTTCGTCACCTTTATAGATCGGCACGATTACCACCTGTATTGGCGCAAGGTTTGGAGGTAACACAAGTCCGTTATCATCTGAGTGCGTCATTACCAGTGCTCCCATCAATCGTGTAGATACACCCCACGAAGTAGCCCATACATAATCCTGCTTACCTTCCTGGCTTGTAAACTTCACATCAAATGCTTTGGCAAAGTTCTGCCCAAGGAAGTGTGATGTACCTGCCTGAAGTGCTTTACCATCCTGCATCAATGCCTCAATACAATACGTTTCAAGTGCACCGGCAAAACGTTCGTTAGCCGTCTTCACCCCTTTTACAACCGGAATAGCCATAAAATTCTCGGCAAAGTCAGCATATACATTCATCATCTGTTCTGCTTCGGCAATAGCTTCCTGTTGCGTAGCGTGGGCTGTATGCCCCTCCTGCCAAAGGAATTCAGCAGTTCTTAAGAACAAGCGCGTTCTCATCTCCCAACGCACAACGTTTGCCCATTGGTTAACAAGTATAGGAAGGTCACGGTATGATTGTATCCATTTTCTGTAGGTATCCCAAATGATAGTTTCAGATGTAGGCCTTACGATAAGCTCTTCTTCAAGCTTAGCTTCAGGATCAACTTCTATAGAGCCATCTTCGGCTGTTTTAAGCCTGTAGTGAGTAACAACCGCACACTCTTTTGCAAAGCCATCTACGTGGCTCGCCTCTTTACTGAAATACGATTTGGGTATAAATAAGGGGAAATACGCATTTTGGTGTCCTGTTTCTTTGAACTTCTTATCAAGTTCTGCCTGCATTTTTTCCCATATTGCATAGCCGTATGGTTTGATTACCATACATCCCCTAACCCCTGAATTTTCAGCAAGGTCTGCTTTTACAACCAGTTCATTATACCATTTGGAATAATCTTCTGCTCTTGTTGTTAGATTTTTACTCATTTTAAATAAATTGGCACAAATATTGTTTTACTTTTATATATAATATAGTTTAGCAAAACTAACTATTTTTGAATACTTCAACAATAAAAAAAGCAAAGCCATGAAAACTAATTACTTCAATATCCAACGAATTTCCCTTTACAGCCTATTGGGAATCTTAGGATTGGCTATTACCTCCTGCAGCTCCTACCAAAACACTTCGTCACATGACAACGACGGCGTATATGGTTCTGTACCGCGCGATGCTAATGGCAATCCTGTATATACATATAATGACGGTAACGTAAAACAATACAGGGATGGCGAAAATTCAGGTCAGAATTATTCTGCCTATTTCAAATCCCTTCAAAACGAATTTCCTCTTCCGGAAGCTAAAGACACACTTAACGATGATGATACAGTAGTACGCACTCAGGGCTACACCGATAACAACTCTTATGCCGGTTGGGGCGAAGAAACCAGCAGCACAACCGTAAACGTTTACGGTGGCTATGGCGGCTACGGCTACGGAGGATGGGGCTATCCTTATTATGGAGGATGGGGTCTGTCCATGGGCTGGGGCTGGGGCCTTGGCTGGGGCCTTGGCTGGGGTTACCCATATTACGGTTACGGCTGGGGCTACCCTTACGGTGGTTGGGGCTGGGGTGGCTGGGGAGGCTATCCTTACTATGGCGGAGGTTACTACTATGGTGGTGGCGGAGGCTATTACCACAACCCACGATCTACAGCATATTATGCCGGAAGCAGAGGACAGTACTATGGCGGCAGCAGAGCCGGTTCAAGAACAGCTTATGCTAACAGCCGAAGCGCATACTATAACAGAAACAGCGTTAACTTTTCCCGAAGCGGCAGCAGAAGCATCAATAATGTAAATGGAGGCAGCCGATTTAATACTGCAGGCCGAAATGCTACTACAGTAAGATCTACAGGCAATACATTTTACAGTGAAGGCAACACAAGAAATAACAGCAGCAGAAATTCGTACAACAATTCTTCAAGAAGCAATAACTCTTACACTCCTTCAAGAAGCAGTGCTCCAACACGAAGCAGCAGTCCAACTTACAGCGCTCCGTCACGCAGTAGCGGAGGAAGCTTTGGTGGTGGCCGTTCCGGCGGTGGCGGAGGCGGTGGTTCACGCGGAGGCGGTGGAGGCCGTAGAGGATAATACAATACAAGGTCCCCATGTTACGTTAAAACAACATGGGGATTTTTTAGCCAAAAAATCAATGTTATGAAAAGATACATACTTTCTGCTGTTATTGCATTTTGTGCAACAGCATCTTACGCGCAACAAGCACTTAACACTGCCGATAATGCAGTACGATATACTACAGATAATTTAACCGGAACAGCCCGTTTTAGGGGTATGAGCGGGGCAATGGGTGCTGTAGGAGGCGACCTTTCGGCAATGACAATTAACCCTGCCGGAGCAGCAATCTTTAATTATAATTCGGGTACAGTCTCATTATCTTCCTATAATGTAAATAATAAATCGAGTTATTTCGGTAACACCGAAAAAGAAAACTACAATAACTTTGACCTTAACCAGATAGGTGCCGTGTTTGTTTTCAACAACAACAATGAAGCTGCTACATTGCGTAAGTTTACGCTCGGATTTAACTACGAAAACAGCAACAGCTTTTACAACCGTACTTTTTCGCGCGGTATAAATCCAACCAATTCGGTTGATCAATACTTCCTGAGATATGCTAATGGTGTAGGTAACGAAGGAGCAATTTCGTTAAACACGCTCAACAATGCCTATTTTGAAGACCTTAGCTACAATGATCAGCAGGCATATTTAGGTTATAATGCATATGCTTTTAACCCAACTTCTGCTCAGGGCGCGCCTTACGAAAGCAACATTCCGCAAACTGGCAATTACTACCAGGAAAATTACACCGCTACATCCGGCTTTAATGGTAAAGTTGCTTTCAACTTTGCGGCTCAGCTAAAAGAACGCCTGTATTTAGGCATTAACCTGAACGCTCACTTTACAGACTATATAGAAAACACTACTTTTTACGAGAACCCAAATAATCCTTCGCCGTCAGGAATGCAGGAACTGCAATTTGACAACCAGCGCTATACATACGGAGGTGGCTTTTCATTCAATTTAGGAGCAATCTATAAAATTACCGATGCCCTGAGAGCCGGTGTTGCTTATGAATCTCCAACCTGGATGACACTTCGCAATGAGGTTTCTCAGAGAATTGGCTCTTACTGTCCTGAATGTGAAGAGAACAGCACCGCAACTACTTTTGTTTTCGATCCGGCTATGGTTTTTGTTTATGACAGATATACCATTAAAAATCCGGGCAAGTGGACAGCAAGTGCAGCCTATGTTTTTGGCAAAAGCGGATTATTGAGTGTTGACTACTCCATTAAAGACTATGGTAATACTGAATACAAAAGCAGTGGCTACAGTACAGTAAATAACCAGCTAAGCAGTACTCTTGGTGTAGCAAGCACTATCAGAGTAGGTGCAGAATACCGAATTAAACAGGTGAGCCTGAGAGCAGGTTACCGCTATGAGGAAAGCCCATACAAGACAAGCCGCGCCATTGGCGACCTTAACGGAGCTACAGGCGGTATTGGCTACACGTTTGGAATATCAAGAATCGATCTTGCCTATTCATGGTACCAACGCAGCCATCAGTCGCAAATGCTGCCAACAGCTTTCCCTGACAGCTCGCGCATAAGGAGTACTAATAACAACATTACGCTTTCTTACACTATCGACCTTTAATTTTCATCTTACATAAAGGAAAAGAAGCCGGTTATCTCAGGAGAACCGGCTTTTTTAACACCCTTTACCAAAACTTAGAACATTAAAGCCAACTCAAATAGAAATAATTGCTTAATTTTGCACTCCAATTTTCAAGTACATGAGAACCAAATCGTTAAAGAAGAATAAAATCAATGTAATAACCCTTGGGTGTTCTAAGAACGTTTACGACAGCGAAGTGCTGATGGGACAGCTTAGGGCAAGCGGTAAAGATGTGACCCACGAAGCGCCTGCAGATCAGGAAGGTAACATCATCGTTATCAACACCTGCGGATTTATTGACAATGCAAAGGAAGAGTCGGTAAACATGATCCTGAATTATGTTGACAAAAAAGAACAGGGTATTGTAGACAAAGTTTTTGTTACAGGATGTCTTAGCGAGCGTTACAAGCCGGATCTTCAAAAAGAGATTCCTAACGTAGACCAGTACTTTGGGACAACAGAGCTCCCGGGACTATTGAAAGCCCTGGGTGCCGATTACCGTCATGAACTTCTTGGCGAACGCCTTACCACTACCCCTAAAAATTACGCTTACCTTAAGATTGCAGAAGGATGCGACCGTCCGTGCAGCTTTTGTGCGATTCCGCTTATGCGTGGAAAACACGTTTCGCAACCTATTGAAAAACTGGTTAAAGAAGCTGAAGGACTTGCCCGCGATGGCGTAAAAGAACTTATACTTATTGCTCAGGATCTTACTTATTATGGTCTTGACCTTTATAAAAAACGTAATCTTGCCGAATTGCTTGAAAACCTTGTTAAGGTTGAAGGTATAGAGTGGATACGTCTTCATTATGCATTCCCTTCAGGTTTCCCGATGGATGTGCTTGAACTGATGAAACGTGAACCGAAGATCTGTAACTATATAGATATTCCGTTGCAGCACATTAGCGACAATGTATTGAAATCTATGCGTCGCGGTACTACTCAGGAAAAAACCACAAAACTGCTTAAAGAGTTCAGGGAAGTGGTTCCGGGAATGACTATCAGGACTACACTTATTGTTGGTTATCCTGGTGAGACTGAAGAAGATTTCCAAATCCTGAAGAACTGGGTTGAAGAAATGCGTTTTGAACGTCTTGGCTGTTTTACCTATTCTCACGAAGAGAACACTCACGCTTACCTTTTGGAAGATGATGTTCCTGCCGAAGTAAAACAACAGCGTGCTAATGAGATCATGGATATTCAGTCGCAAATATCATGGGAACTGAACCAGGAAAAAATTGGCCAGACATTCCGTTGTATCATCGACCGTAAAGAAGGTGCACATTTTGTAGGCCGTACCGAGTTTGACAGCCCGGACGTAGATAATGAAGTGCTTATCGATGCTTCGATCGCCTATCTTAAAACCGGTGAATTTGTAAACATTAAAATTACCGATGCAACAGAGTTCGACCTTTATGGTGTCCCTGCTGATTTAGCATCAAACTAAATAATACTAAAGCTAAAGCCTGAAAACTTTAGCTTTTTTGTTTCCTCTAAATTCTGTATGTTTGAATTTGTTAATTAAACGCTATGAAACTTAAAGCATCTTTCATCCTTATTGTTTTCACTTTTTTATTCTCAACAGAATTGAGCGCACAGGTAGACCGACGTATTGCTCCTTCTCAATACAAACGTGACAGAAAAAAAACCGAAAAAGTAGATTTTGTACAACAATCTACAGATTATCTAGCTAAAGAACTTACACTTGATGATTTTCAGAAAGCGGCTGTAAAAGAAATTATTGAAGATGAAAGAGATAATATCATGGCTCTTAATAACGATAAAGACATCACTTCGGATGAAAGAAGAGAAAAATTTGCTGCTATATCAGGAAAGATCTATAAAAAAATATTGCCTTTACTTTCTAAAGAGCAGGCTGATAAATATACTAAAATGGAAGAATCTAAAAAGTTCTAAAGTAACTTTTTTACAATACTAAAAGCCCGTAATCGCGTAAAGTGTTTACGGGTTTACTGTACCATAACAGTTCGAAGTCGTCAAGGCCGGCATCTTCATAACTTTGTTTAGCTTTAGCAAAGGTCATTACCTCCTTACCCATTACTGCAGCTTTTTCAAGGAATGCAGCAAGCCACTCTCCCTGCTCTTTGTCCGTTTGTACTGTAAAGCTTTCTTTTTTATCATGAAAAGTCAGTGAAGCCGTTTCAAAGCTTCTCCCCTTTTTATTTTTTGTAAAATAAGATACTGATGGTTTCCTCCCAGTCCATACTATTTTTGCAGTAGGCTTTACATTAAAGTTATCTTCATCCTGAAGTACGTTATAAATATAATCATCTGCTATTTTGGTGCGCGGCACTTTGAACTCAAACCAATCCTGCAAATCGTAGTCAAAACAAATACCGTGCATATAATTGAAGAGAGATTTCTTAAGCCCGAAACTAAACTTGTCATGGTTAGCTCCTGATTTATCAACGTGCACAATATCATTATTAGCAAATGAGCCTATAGCATCCGTTTCTTTTAGTACTCCAAAATTCTCAGGGTACATACCTACCGGGCTATGAGCCGTCATAGCAAACTGATGCCAGAACCCCGACTGCAATATACCTGCCTCAAACATCTGGCGCACCATCTCAAGGGAATCGATAGTCTCCTGAGCGGTTTGTGTAGGGAACCCATACATCAGGTAAGCATGCACCATAATACCAGATTCAGTAAAGTTTCTGGTTACACGTGCCACCTGAGCTACCGTCACCCCCTTCTGAATAAGATCAAGCAAGCGGTCAGAAGCTACTTCAAGTCCACCCGAAACTGCAATACAGCCCGAAGCTTTCAGCAGCTTACAAAGGTCAGCCGTAAAACTCTTTTCAAAGCGGATGTTTGTCCACCAGGTAACAGCAAGATTACGACGCAGTATTTCCAACGCCACTTCGCGCATTAATGCCGGTGGGGCTGCCTCATCTACAAAATGAAAACCATTTTGTCCCGTTTGAGCTATAAGCTCTTCCATACGGTCAACCAACAGTTTAGCCGCAACCGGTTCATACACTTTTATATAATCAAGGGAGATATCGCAGAAGGTACACTTACCCCAATAACAGCCGTGTGCCATGGTAAGTTTATTCCATCGTCCGTCACTCCACATGCGGTGCATTGGATTCACTATCTCTATAACCGAGATGTACTCATCCAGCAGCAAATCTGAATAATCCGGTGTACCAACATCAGCCTGTTTGTAATCCCTGCATCCTGAATTATCAATATATTTCACTTCCCCATCAATCAAAACGAAAGTACGTTTCAACTGATCGATGCTACGTTTGCCTTCAATATGTTCAATAAGGCATTCTACAGGAGCTTCACCATCATCCAGCGTAATGAAATCAAAGAATTCCATCACACGGGCATCGGTAAGCGAGCGAAGTTCCGTATTTGGGAAGCCTCCTCCCATCGTGATCTTAACCTCCGGAAAATGCTGCTTTATATACTGTGCACTCCTAAAAGCTGCATACAAATTCCCTGGAAAGGGTACAGAAAAACCAACAAGTGTTGGCTTAACTTCCAGCATACGCTGATGCAGCAAATTCAGTAGTATTTCATCTATATAAGTATAGGGCTGCTGAAGGCTTTCGTATAATTCATCAAACGAGTTGGCCGAACGCCCCAGCCTTTCGGCATAGCGGCTAAAACCAAAATGCGGATCGACACACTCGACAATAAGATCTGAGATATCTTCCAGATATAATGTAGCAAAGTGTTTGGCCTTATCCTGCGTTCCCATTGAGCCAAAAGCCCAGTCCAATTCCTCAAGCTGAGCAAAACGGGATGCTTCCGGTAGGAAATCCTCGCTGCAAATCAGATGCGACAACGTTGGATTTTTTCCCTGAAGGAACAACATAATCGAGTCAATAGTTTTCAGGTATTCGTCTTTAAGGGCTATAATTCGCTGAGAATTGTCACTTCGGACTTCGGACTTCGGACTTCCTTCTTCTATGCGCAAGAATAAATCCGTTAATCCCTGTTTTGAGAACAGTTTTAATATTACCTCAATACCAAGATCCGCCTGAAAAGAGGCGATGTTTTTGGTATTCAGAAAACCCTTTAGGTAAGCCGTACCCGGATAGGGCGTATTGAGCTGCGTAAAAGGCGGAGTAATTAAAAAAGCTTTGGTATTCAAAACAGACAGGGATTAAAAGTGCAAAAATACGGGATATTTTTGGGATTTACATTGCGGAGGTATTTTGAGTATATTTACAATAAATTAATGTCAAAATGAGGAATTACTTTAGCCTTTTATTATTAGCAATAAGCTTTGCAGGATTTTCACAAGCTTCAGCTACTCATTATTTTGACATTACAGTGAATATACCTTTTAAGCCTCTAAAAGATGTAGATTTTTACCTTCTAACCTACTCAAGTGGTGTACATCCTCAAGAATGCAATTACACTATACAGCCCTTGGCAGATTCAAAAACAAAAGTACATCTTGTAGGCAATTATTCTTACATTATAGGCCCTAAAGGTTTTTTGGGTACAATATGTATTGCTGTTAGGTCTCAAACGCATGCTGGTACTGAAGAAATACAAAATTACTTTATTGATATAGAAAAGGAAACAAATGTTAATGATGAGTTTACTTTAGAAATAGGCGATATAAAACTTGACACAATCGCCCCCTATATCACAGCATCTTATGTAGACAATCGTGTATTAATTAAATACGACAGCTCTGCGAAAAATCAAGCTGACACACTGTTAAGCAGGTTAACAAAATGGACCAAATTTCGAAAAATTAATAAATAGACTAATTGCTCTTATCCAACATCCGCATAACTTCATTTTGTCATATTAATTAATAATCAACTGATTGTTAAGTATCAGGTAAGATTTTTAGTATATTTGCCGGTTCAAACCCCCGCTTAATATGAAAAAAATAATTAACCTGAACGGCACGCTGGTTGAACTCAGCAAGGTAAAGAGTATAACCGTAAATGCTGAAGGCTTTACAAATATAAAGTTACAGCCTAACTTTATAAAGATACAACTGGAAAGCAAAAAGGAGTATGTCTACAATCCTGAGAAAAGAACACACGAGCTGGTTGATGTCGAAAATGAAGTTTTAATCGAATACCCAAATACCGAATTCGCCTATAACAGTTTCCTTAGCCTGAAAGAAGTTTGGGAAACCGCTATCAATTCATAAACATGACGTATTTGATATGTCATTAAAAATGATATTGAAATTGTTTTTTCCGTAATTTTACTGAAAATTTATACTAAAATGCCATCAGACTGTATCAGCTTCCAGAGTTCAGGATATTTCACCCCTATCATTAATGATTACCTTAACCAGAAAGATACACTCAAGCCGCTTTACAACCGTTTCCCTTCTGTAGAAAACTTTAAACTGCAGATGGAAGAAAAACAGGCTAACTATAACCCTGAGTTTCGCGAAATACTTGTAAATGCACTAGGCAGGCAGTATAAAGACATAAATACATCGGCATATACCCAACAGAATATACAACTGCTGAGCGGTAATGATACGTTTACTATCACCACCGGCCACCAGCTTAATTTATTTACGGGCCCGTTATATTTCCTGTACAAAATCGTTTCGGCTATCAACCTGAGCAGGGAACTAAAAAAGGCCTACCCTGATAAAGAATTCGTCCCAGTGTACTGGATGGCAACCGAAGACCACGATTTTGAGGAGATCAACTATTTTAATTTCCGAAACAAAAAGATAAAATGGAACCGAGAGAGTTCAGGCCCTGTAGGAAGATTATCTACCGAAGGACTTGCTGCCGTACTCGATGTTTTTGTAAAGGAACTGGGTATTGGCCAAAATGCAAAATGGCTGAAAGAACTGTTTGAAAATGCTTATCTAAATCATAGCACTCTTACAGAAGCAACCCGATATCTTGCCAACGAATTATTTGGCAGTGAAGGGCTCGTAATTGTTGATGGTGACGATGCCGAACTGAAAAAACTTTTCGTTCCTCATGTAAGGGAAGAACTTCTGAAACAGACATCCCACCAAAAAGTGGCCGAAACAGCTACTTTGCTTAAAGACTATAACATACAGGTGAATCCGAGGGAAATTAACCTGTTTTACATAGAAGACACTATCAGGGAACGCATCATCCTTCAGGACGGTACTTACTATATCAATAATACCGAACTGAAATTCTCTGAGGCTGAGATTCTGGCATTGCTGGAATCTAACCCTGAAAAATTCAGCCCGAATGTGATCATGCGCCCATTGTACGAAGAAGTGATATTGCCAAACCTTTGCTACATAGGCGGAGGTGGTGAATTGGCCTACTGGCTGGAACTGAAATCATATTTTAATTCAGCCAACGTCACTTTCCCGATATTGCTATTGCGTAACTCAGTACTTGTGGCTACTCAAAAACAGGCTGATAAACTTGATAAGCTTGACCTTAGCTGGGCAGATGTTTTCTCAAAACAACAAGAGTTATTAAACAAAAGGGTTCAGTCGTTTTCAGAATTTAAGCTTGATTTCTCTGCACAAAAAGAATTCCTGAGACAGCAGTTCGAAAACCTGAATACTATAGCCTCTAAAACAGATGCCTCCTTTAATGGCGCTGTAAAAGCACAGGAACTGAAACAGCTAAAAGGGCTTGACAATCTTGAAAAACGCTTACTGAAAGCCGAAAAACGCAACCATGCCGAACAGCTGGAACGCATTATGCAAATACAAAATGAGCTTTTCCCTGATCAGAGCCTTCAGGAACGAAAAGCGAACTTCTCAGAATTCTATCTTGAGTTTGACGGAAAACTTTTAGCCGAACTCTTTAATCAACTTAAGCCTCTTGAGCAGGAGTTTAATATTGTTGTACTTTAAAACCAGACTTTAAGCGATAGATGTTAGATAATAGACATCATTGGGTTAACAGTTTAAAAAATATAGCGAAGAAACCCAAAAAGTTATAGTTATTGGCTAAAAACCACTACTTTTGCACAAAATTTAAAAATTACAATGGCAACAAACAGGACTTTCACAATGATCAAGCCGGATGCAGTAGAAAAAGGGCATATCGGTGGTATTTTAGGAATGATAGCTGATGCAGGTTTCAAAATCGTATCGCTAAAACTTACTCAACTTACTGTAGCTGACGCTCAGGCATTTTACGCTGTACACAGTGCAAGACCATTCTATGGGGAGCTTGTAGAATTCATGTCAAGAGGTCCTATCGTAGCTGCTATCCTTGAAAAAGAAAACGCAGTTGAGGAATTCAGAACACTTATCGGAGCTACTAACCCTGCTGATGCTGCAGAAGGTACTATCCGTAAAAAATACGCTACGTCAATTGGTGAGAACGCTGTTCACGGATCTGACAGCGACGAGAACGCTGCAATCGAGGGCGCTTTCCATTTCGCAGTAAGAGAGCAGTTCTAATCAGAACTAAATCATATAAAAAATGCCGCTTAACAGCGGCATTTTTGTTATCGTAACACTACGTCTTTTACAACTTCGCGTTTCAGCTCTTCGTTTATCATCTTAATGATTTTAGCTTTGCCATAGCTTAGCTCCTCTCTCAAAACTGCCGAAGTAAGTTCAACATACAATGTAGTCCCTTTAAGCATTATCTCACGGGTATAATTATTCACACCATTACCCATAAGGTTTTTCCAGGCTTCACGCACATCAATCTTATCCATGCCCGGTTGCAGCTTATTTTCCTGCATAAACTGCTTTAAAACATCCCCTACCGATTGCTCTTCATTAAATCGCTTTGCCATTATTTTATAGAAAAAGGTTGTGGTTTTTTATAATGGTATTCAATATCATGCTGGTTCTTTACTACCAGGTGCTCATCGTCAAGCTCTAAAAGCTCTTCTTTCCATTTAGCATACTCAGTGGTATAACTGATATAAGTTTTACCGTTTTCTTTAACTACCGTAATTTTCTCAGACAGGTCGTTTACGCGATACGTACCATCAAATTGCGGCATCACTTTTTTACGGAATCCCTCTTTTCCTTTCAGTTCAAAATAATCAATTGTAGGATTCACTTTGTATTCTTTAGCCTCCCCATCAGCCATGATAGCTTCCTCAATTTCCCAATAGCCATTCAGCTTAGTAAGATCTTCGTCAGAAATACTATGCCCGCACGAAAATGCAACAAGAGATACAAATAATAATACAATAGATTTTTTCATAAGTATAAGGATTATCTGAAGCAAATTTAGGCATTAAAACAATGCCAATTTTTAATATCGTGCGAAACTATTTGTTACATTTAAACTCCAATTATAACATCATGAAAAACATTTTATTACCCATACTGGGACTTTTTCTTTTATCAGCCTGCAGCTCATCCGATGATACTCCGCCACAGGACAACCCTGATAACGAAGCGATGTATTTCCCTCCAAACGATGCAATAACATGGGAAACAAAAACCCCGACTTCATTAGAGTGGAATGAAAATCAGATACAACCGCTTTTAGACTTTCTGGAAACAAAGCATTCCCGCTCATTTATAATTCTTGTAAACGGACGCATAGTCCTGGAAAAGTATTTTAACGGACATTCAGCAACCACTCCGTGGTATTGGGCCAGCGCCGGAAAAACACTTACTTCCACGCTCAGTGGAATAGCACAGGAAGAAGGTTTACTAAATATCAATAACAAGGTGTCTGATTATATCGGTACCAGCTGGACAAGTGCTCCTATTGACAAAGAAAACCTGATTACCTGCAAGCATTTGCTCACCATGACATCAGGTCTCAATGATGAAGGCGGTGATAGCGTAGCTCCTGAAAACCTGCATTATTTAGCAGATGCCGGCACGCGATGGGCCTACGACAATGTTTATGTAAAAATGCAGGATGTAATAGCCGCTGCCAGCGGACAGACATGGAATAGTTATTTCAACACAAAGCTAAGAGACAGAATAGGCATGACCGGCACATGGGCAGAAAGTGGAGAAGACCTGAGCGTATACTGGAGCAATACCCGCAGCATGGCACGCTTTGGACTTCTAGCCTTAAACAACGGTAACTGGAACGGAACACAGATAATCAATTCAGCATATCTCTCGGAAGCCACATCCACATCACAGCAAATTAATAAATCATACGGCTATTTATGGTGGCTTAACGGTAAAGAAAGTTACCATATGCCGCAAACGCAAGTTCAGTTTAACGGAAGCCTGATTCCTAATGGTGCCAATGATATGTATATGGCATTAGGAAAAAATGACCAGAAAATTTATGTAATACCATCAAGGAAAATGGTCGTAATTCGCATGGGAGATGCTGCTGATGAAGAAAACTGGGCGCTATCCGGTTTTGATAACGACCTTTGGGAAAAAATAAATGCGGTGATCAATTAGTCACCGCATTATTTTTATTTTTTAAATTTAAAACCTGTAACCTACTACAAAACCAAGTCTGCTTAATTTTGTATTAAAAGCTGCACTAGTATCCTGTACATAATCGCGATTGGTCATATAACGAACAGCAACACTATAATTTTCGGCAAAAGTATAACCTACTCCAAAATTAAGTGCAAATCCGGTTTTCAAATCATAAGTCCCGTTGTCACTCCTGTAAGGGGCTCCATCATTAATGGGATGAATTGTAGTGTACCATTCAATTTCACCAAATGGCTGGCTGATACAAACATTAGCATCTATAAAAATATTACTCCTGTCAGATAGTAAAAAATTATATCGTGGTCCAAACATTAAATTCAATGCAGTACCTTTTAGGTTAAAAGTGCTTTCTAACACATTAAATCCCTGATCATAAAAATCATTTAATTCGCAATTAAGTGTTTCAAACTCCAGTTTAGCTCCTAATTCCCAATGTTGATCCGGAAAAATGTAAGCAGCCTCAGCACCGGCTGAAAACCCAAACGAAGACTCATTAGATACCGCAGGATCATAGCTATCAACACCTAAATTTAAAAGATTTGCAGATGCGAAGAAGCCATATCTAAATTCTGTTTTTAAATTCTGACTATACAATTCAGATCCGGACCCTGTACATTCATTATATTCAACAAATACTTTTTTAAGCGGTGACTTATCATATATAACACCTAAATAATCCGACACTTTTTTCTGATTATTGCAGTTAACTACATTATACAACTGTTGCTTGTAAGCCTTATTTTCTGTTGTTTCTAAATCGCCTATATAATATTTCTTATTGATCAGCTGTTCTATCTCCTCCTGCTTTATTCCTTTTACCTTAAAAAAGAAAACAGTTTCATAATCTTTAGTATAAGAATATAAAGTTGCATTTCCGGACACTATCACATTCAGGAATAGTGTTCTTTTTTCCCATACAGGATCTTTAAAACGACTGCTTTTTAACGAAGCATCGGCTGTAACATTATGTTTCTCAAACCTAAGATTAAGATCTTCGATGTCGTATACCACAACATCTGATGGCAGTTGTTGACCTTCAGCACCACGACTTTGCTTAAATTTTAAGCTTTGCATATTATTAAAATCACCTTCCTGAAAAAAACCACTTACAGTTTTTCCCGATTCGGTAACATAATATCCTTTATAATCCTGTGCAACGGCAGAAACCGTAAATAGTAAAACTGCAAATAAATTAAAAATCTTCATTAATATTCTTTATGATTGGTTATCAGGCGCAAATATAGTACTATTCTTAACAAAAAAAGTAGCGCAATGCGCTACTTTATAAACAAATGATAGTATCTCTTATTTAAAAAAGGAGTCAACAAATTCATATTTATTGAACACCTGAAGATCTTCAATACCTTCACCTACTCCAATATATTTAACAGGAATCTGGAACTGGTCAGATATACCAATCACCACACCACCTTTTGCAGTACCATCAAGTTTAGTTACCGCAAGGCAGCTAACTTCTGTAGCAGCTGTAAACTGTTTAGCCTGTTCAAAAGCATTCTGACCTGTAGAGCCATCAAGTACAAGTAATACATCGTGCGGAGCATCCTCCACCACTTTTTGCATTACCCTTTTTACTTTGGTAAGCTCATTCATTAAGTTAACCTTGTTATGAAGACGGCCGGCAGTATCAATAATTACAACATCCGCATCCTGGCTAACCGCACTCTGCAATGTATCAAAAGCAACAGATGCAGGATCACTACCCATTTGCTGCCTTATGATAGGCACACCTACCCTGTCAGCCCAAACCTGAAGCTGATCGATAGCTGCAGCCCTAAAGGTATCAGCTGCGCCAAGAACCACTTTATAGCCTGATTTCTTGAATTGGTAAGCCAGTTTTCCGATAGTTGTGGTTTTACCAACACCATTTACACCAACCACCATAATAACATACGGCTTTTTATTGGCAGGAATTTCAAATTCAGAAGCTTCACCACTATTGGTTTCGCTTAACAAAGCCGCAATCTCCTCCCTTAGTATCTTATTAAGCTCTTCTGTTCCCAGATATTTATCTTTTGAAACACGCTCTTCAATACGCTCAATAATTTTAAGTGTAGTATTTACACCAACATCTGATGAAACCAATACCTCTTCAAGGTTATCAAGCACCTCATCATCTACTTTTGAAACGATCCGATTTGGAAGCTGGATGGCGTGAAGTCCGTCCCGAATTGTCGCCATCAAATGAGGATGTAAAAGCACTTTGGGACAACATGAAATACATTGACTGTTTTGCCACTGACCATGCACCTCACTTGCGTAACGAAAAAGCTGAAGGCGATGGAATATGATTTTCAGCTGGCGGCGGAAACGCTGTATGCGCGACGCCGGATTACGTTATCACTTTGCGGTAGATAACTTGCCGGGAAGATAAGCCGCAGCGCTTGAGCTGCTGGCTTTTTTATTCCTCGGTGAATAAGGACGGCGAAGTTGGCCGTCCTGACTCCCTTATCTCCGTCTGCATAAGCCACCTCCGCTGCAGCCATTCAAT
>QFQM01000290.1 GCA_003243255.1 Flavobacterium psychrophilum
AAATCGCATTTCTCACTCAAGAGATAACAATGCAAAACCACAAAACAAAAACCGGGCAGCCAACAGCTGCCCGGTTTTTTGTTTTGTAAAAAAATATTTTTTGGCAAGATTTGTGTGAGATAAATTTTTATGTGATATGTTTGCATACAGAAATGAGATTTAACAAAGTACATATAGGTCATAGGATATTATGGTTAGTGATGGCATTGCACATCCTTAATTTTAGTATTGATAACCCGCATACGCTTTTTGAACACAATAAGGTGGATTCAGATTTTGATGAAATTGATAGTGTTGTAGAGCTTGTTGTTGAAGATGTACTTAATATAGACGATGCCATACCGGAGCATCATTCGAAAACTCCGATGTCTCATAAATTCATGGCTAAAAAAATGATTTGGTTATTTGAAGAGCAAATGACCTTAGTTTTTAGTGAACCCACGACTATAAACTTCAGGATTGTGCAATCAAATATTCATTACGCAAATCCTATATATAATTCACCATTGGTGAATATATTTTCGCCACCCCCCCAGGTTTAAATACTATTATTTACCGGCTTAGCAATTTTGTATTGCTATGATTTTTTGCATGCTCATTTTTGAGGCAAATCCGGCGTATTTATGTTTTGCCAAACGGCATTACAGTCTTCATATATAGTATTTAAACAATTTTATCATGGAATTTAAAAATAAATTCTTTGTCTGGATAGCCGTTTTGTTCATCCAGACAGTAGGCATGGCGCAAACTCCTGAGCCGGTTACGCTTACTATAAAACAGGCTGAAGAATTATTCTTCAAAAACAATTTTATACTGTTGGCACAACAATATAATATTGGCAAGGCAGATGCCGCAATCATTCAATCAAAAGTATATCCTAATCCTGAAGTAACAGCAGATATGATTGCTTATCAGGCTCAGGACAATTTATATTTTCCAACAGGTAACAAGGGAAATTTTGCAGCAGGTATTGAGCAGCTTATCATTTTAGGAGGTAAACGCCGTAAAGAGATTGAAATGGCTAAGCTTGATAAGAAAATTGCTGAAACAGAGCTTACCGATTTAACCCGAACCCTTCAATTACAGATATGGGAATCTTTTTATACGCTTCACCATCAGCAAAAAGTAATTGAGAAGTACAACAAGCTTCTGGATAAGTTACAATCGCTAATAACCAGTTATGAAGTTCAGGTTGCTAAAAATAATATAGCATTAAAAGATCTGGTTCGTTTAAAATCGGTATATGTAAAAATTAATAATGACAAGTCAGAGGAAAGCAAAGTACTCATTGATGAACAGCAAAAACTGAATATTCTTTTAGGATTAACATCAACGACTCAGACTATTTATACAGCCGGTGATGCTGACCTTTATGCCGGAAAACCTTTGTTTTATGATAAGTTACTAAACGAATCGCTTGAAAACAGGCCGGATATGAATCAGGCAAAACTGGAAATAGAATCGGCAAAGCTTAATGTTTCGTTACAGAAAAAATCTGCTATTCCGGATATTACACTGAGAGGTGGCTA
Source organism: Flavobacterium psychrophilum (assembly GCA_003243255.1). The sequence continues at coordinate 1,530 of QFQM01000290.1, forward strand.
CAACCAACAGGGAGATGCTTTTATGAATCAGTATAACGTTGGACTTGGAATACCTCTTCCAATATTTGACAGAAATCGTGGGAACATTCAGGCAGCAAAAGTTAATCAGGAGCAACAGACTACAAATGCTTCGTATAAAGAACTTGAAATAAAGAATCAGGTATTGGCCGCATGGCAAAATTATACCCGAAGTGTAGAGGAGTACAAGCACATTGGTTTACTCATAAACAATGATTTTGATTCGGTTTACAACGGAATGACTTCAAACTTTCAGAAAGGCAATGTTTCGATGATTGAATTTGCTGATTTTTTTGAAGCTTACAATGAAGCGCAAACTGAAGTGGAAAGGGTTAAAAAACAGCTTGCCCTTGCTGCAGCCCAGATTAATTATGTAACAGGAACCAACAATTTTTAAGAAATGAAAGCATTTAAATATATATACCCAATAATAGTGTTTACCACAGCATTTATAAGCTGTTCAAAAAAGGAAGAAGCACCTGCAGATGAGAAGAAAAAGTTTGTGATGAGCGAAACCATGTTCAATACAAGCACTTTTGCTGATGCTAAGATGGAAGTTGCCCAAAACGAAATCAGACTGTTTGGTAAAGTAACTGCCGAAAACAATAATATGGCCCAGGTGTTTCCTGTGGTAAGCGGGAGCGTACTTACTATTAAGGCTGAACTTGGCGATTATGTTAAACAAGGACAGCTGCTGGCCAGTATTCAGAGTAGCGAGGTAGCAGGGTTTCAGAGCCAGACAAGTGATGCTGATGCTGATGTTAGTATAGCAGAACGTAACCTGCAAAGTGTTAAAGATATGTATGATGGGAAACTAGCGTCTGAAAAAGACCTGGTAATGGCTAAAAAAGAACTTGAAAAGGCGCGTGCTGAAAAGGAAAGAATGACAGAGGTAAACAAGATCTATCGTTTAAAGAGCGGTTCGGTTTATAATATGTATGCACCTATAAGCGGATATGTGGTTGCAAAAGACATAAGTCCTAATGAGATGCTAAGTAACAATAGGGACGAAGCTGTATTTACTATTGCAAAACTTGATAATGTGTGGGTTTTGGCAAATGTAAATGAAAGTGATCTGGCAAGGATAAAACAAGGTCAGGATGTGAGTATCCAGACCATTGCTTATCCGGACAGGAAAATAACAGGTAAAATAGATAAGATATTTAATGTTATCGATCCTCAGACGAGAGCGGCTAAAGCTCTTATAAAAGTTCCTAATAGTGACGGTTTACTTAAACCTGAAATGAACGCAACAGTCACCGTACATTACTTAGATAATGATAAGTATATAACTGTACCGTCAGCAGCAGTAGTGTTTGATAAAAACAAAAACTTTGTTATGGTTTACAAGTCGAAAGATGATGTAGAAACACGAGAGGTTAGTGTTTATAGGGCTCTTGATGATAAGACATATCTGAAGGGGGGATTGAAAGAAGGAGAGAAGGTAATTGTGAAAGGCAATTTACTTATATACGACGCTATAAACGACTAAATAAAACAGCATGAACAAATTAATTAAAGGCATAATAGGGTTTTCCCTACGCAATAAGCTGTTTACCTTTTTCTGGGTAGGTTTGGTGGTTATTGCGGGCATAATAAGCTATAAAAATATTCCGGTTGAAGCATTTCCGGATGTGACAAATACTCAGATAATAATTGTAACGCAATGGCCGGGACGCAGTGCCGAAGAAGTAGAACGTTTTGTTACTTCTCCCGTTGAGATTGCGATGAACTCAGTACAGAAAAAAGAAAATGTGCGTAGCGTAACCATGTTTGGACTTTCTGTAATCAAAATTATTTTTGATGATGATGTTGATGATTTTTTTGCAAGGCAACAGGTAAATAATCAGTTGAAGAATGTACAGCTTCCTGATGATGTAGATCCTGAAGTTCAGCCTCCATATGGGCCTACCGGTGAAATTTTCAGGTATACCTTAAACAGTAAAGAAAAGGATACGAGGGAGCTGCTTACAATACAAAACTGGGTTATTGACAGGCAACTTAGAGCCGTACCCGGAATTGCCGATGTTGTGGCTTTTGGAGGACGAGAAAAAACATATGAAGTTGAGATCGATCCCATTTTACTACAAAAATATGAACTGACTTCTCCCGAAGTTTATGAAGCGATAAGCAAAGCAAATGTAAATGTTGGTGGTGATATCATTGAAAAGAACGGACAGGCATATGTAGTGCGCGGTGTAGGTTTGCTCGATTCGCGCGCGGATATAGAAAACACTATTGTTGCACAGTCTGAAGGAAACCCTATACTCATTAAAAACATAGCAAGGGTTACCGAATCTAATATTCCCAGAGTAGGGCAGGCAGGACTTAATGGAAATGATGATGTGGTGGAAGGTATTGTTGTAATGCGTAAGAATGAAAACCCATCTGAAGTACTGGCACGCCTTAAAGAGAAAATTGCATACGTTCAGGAAAATGTATTGCCGAAAGATGTAAAAATGGAAACATTTTATGATCGTGACAGGCTTATGGAATATTGTACACATACCGTAACTCATAACCTGGTTGAGGGTATAATTCTGGTTACTGTAATCGTGTTTTTATTTATGGCCGACTGGCGTACTACTGTAATTGTATCTATAATTATTCCTCTGGCATTATTGTTCGCGTTTCTGTGTCTGAAACTGAAGGGAATGAGTGCAAACTTGTTATCCCTGGGTGCGGTTGACTTTGGTATCATTATCGACGGTGCCGTCGTTATGGTCGAGGGGCTCTTTGTAACCTTAGACCAACTCCAACATAAGATAGGTCCGGAGCGCTATAACAAGCTTTCTAAACTTGGATTAATAAGAAAGGCAGGTACTAAATTAGGTATAGCAATCTTCTTTAGTAAGCTGATCATTATTTCGGCATTACTGCCAATTTTCTCATTCGAGAAAGTAGAAGGTAAAATGTTCTCTCCTTTAGCATGGACATTAGGTTTTGCGTTATTAGGAGCATTGATATTTACTTTGACACTGGTACCTGTACTGTGTTCGATACTATTGAACAAAAATGTAAAAGAAAAGCACAATGTTTTTGTTGAATTCTTTAATAAGATAGTAGCTAAAGGACTTAATGTAACCTTTAAAAATAAAAAGGTTTCGATCATTATTTCTATGGTAATCTTAGGGCTAACATTGTTCTCAACCCGTTTTTTAGGGTCTGAATTCCTTCCGCCACTTAATGAAGGTGCGCTTTGGGTTACAGCTGAATTACCAATAAGCAATTCGCTTACCGAAAGTGTGAAAATGGCGAAGATCATCCGTAAGGAATTAAAAGAATTCCCCGAAGTAGATGATGTTTTATCACAAACAGGTCGTAGTAATGACGGCACCGATCCTAATGGATTTGGTTTCCTTCAGTTTCAGGTAGACCTTAAGCCAAAAGATGAATGGAAACGGGGCATAAGCCAGGATGAGCTTATTGAAGAAATGAACCATAAGTTAAGCCGTTATCAGGGTATTACATGGAATTATT
>QFQM01000291.1 GCA_003243255.1 Flavobacterium psychrophilum
GGTGAGTTGAAGGAACCGGATTACATGATCCATGCTGGTCATGCGTTCACGGAACGCCCAAAGTTTTAAGAATGCCTCTTGCGTGATGGTATTGGCAACGAATTTCATCACAGACTATGCGATGCTATAGCCTGTGATCCTGCAATAGAGTGAACCATAGCGATCGTACAAATGTATTTTAATAAGTACTAAAACGACTATTATTCCCTTTTTGTATTATTTATGTAACGAAATGATACATTTATGTAACAAAAAACAATACGATGGCAGAATTAACGAAGTTAGGGGAGTATTTTGAAAGGAAATCAGTCAATAAGGCGAGTGTTGGAAGGAAGACAGGTTTAAGTAAAAATAGATTGACCTCTGTCACTACAAGTGAGACTGCTAGACTTATGGTAGAGGAATTATACTTAATTGCTCTAGCCATTGAAGTAGATCCTGGTGAGTTGCTGGAATATGTATGCGAAGGTTTGGAGTTAAAACCCGAAGAACCGTCTGCTGCTGATAACTAACCCTTTCACTTACATATAATTTTAAAAGTTCTAATGGCAATTAAGAAGAGTGAGTTATACAGTACCCTGTGGGAAAGCTGCAATCAGTTAAGAGGTGGTATGGATGCCAGCCAATACAAAGACTATGTATTGGCCATTTTGTTTATCAAGTACGTCAGTGACAAGTATGCGCACGTAAAATTTGCACCCATCACCATACCGAAAGGATCTACTTTTCAGGACATGGTGGCACTCAAAGGCAAACCGGAGATCGGTGACTTTGTGAACAAGAAAATCTTTGCACCCATCCGCGATGCCAATAAGATGAGTGACTTCGCCAACTTCAATGACGATGAAAAACTCGGCACGGGCAAAGACAAAGTAGATAAGATCACCAAACTCATTGCGGTATTCGAAAACCCTGATCTCGATTTCTCCAAGAACAGAGCAGACGATGATGACATCCTGGGCGATGCCTACGAGTTTCTCATGCGTCACTTCGCTACTGAATCAGGAAAGTCGAAAGGACAGTTCTATACTCCCTCCGAAGTTAGCCGTGTGCTGGCAAAGATCATCGGTATTAATAAGGTAAACTCCACCGCAAGCACAACCATTTATGACCCCGCGTGCGGCTCAGGTTCTTTATTAATTAAAGCTGGAGAAGAAGCAGAAAAATCCATTACACTGTTTGGTCAGGAGATGGACATTGCTACGGTAGCATTGGCCAGCATGAACATGGTGCTGCACAATCAGGCGCAAAACCTGCACGGTATCCGCCAGGGCAATACCATTGCTGACCCCAAGTTTCTGAACGCAGACGGAACACTGCAAACATTTGATTATGCAGTGGCCAATCCTCCGTTTTCATTTAGTAGTTGGACAAACGGTTTAATCGATGACAAAACAAAAGCCGTAGTTGATAAATACAATCGATTTGCTGGCTTTGGTACTCCACCTGATAAAAATGGCGACTATGCATTTCTACTGCACATCATAAAGTCATTAAAAACAAAAGGAAAGGGCGCCATCATTCTTCCGCATGGTGTATTGTTTCGTGGGGGTGCTGAGGGTGAGATACGCAAGAACCTGATCAACAAAGGGTACATAAAAGGCATTATTGGTTTGCCCGCCAACTTGTTTTATGGCACAGGTATTCCGGCTTGTATTATTGTGATTGATAAAGAAGGTGCCGAAAAACGCAAGGGCATTTTTATGATCGATGCGGGTAAAGAGTTTATGAAAGACGGCAATAAGAACCGTCTTCGTGAGCAAGACATTCACAAAATTGTAGATGTATTCAATAAGCAGTTAGAACTACCCAAGTACAGTCGCATGGTTTCGCTGGAAGAAATCAGCAATACCAAAAATGACTACAACCTGAACATACCGCGCTACATCGATAGCCAGGAGGCGGAAGATATTCAGGATATTGAAGCACACTTATTAGGCGACATACCCAATTCCGACATTGATGCATTGGAAAAGTACTGGAGTGTGTATTCTACATTAAACAAAGATTTGTTTGCTGCGAGTAAACGCAAGAAGTACAGCAAACTAAAAATCGCTAAAGAAGAAATCAATAACACCATCTTCAGCCACCCGGAGTTTACAAGCTTTACGCAAGAGCTGAATAAAATTTTTACCAGTTGGAAAAAGAGAAACACAAAACCCCTGAAAGACCTCAAGAAAGATTTTAAACCACGGCAAATCATCACCACCGTTTCGGAAGACTTATTGAAAAGCTATGCCAGTGAAAGTTTGGTTGATAAATACGATGTGTATCAGCATTTGATGACGTACTGGAACGACACCATGCAAGACGACTGCTACCTGATTGCGGCCAATGGCTGGAAGGCAGAACTCACCAACATCAACAAGGGCAAGAAAGAAATTATTCTTGACAGCGATTTGGTGCCAAAGACATTGGTGATTGATCGCTTTTATAAAGCAGAAAAGAAAGCAATTGAACAACTGGAAGCAAAAAGGGAAACACTGACCAGCCAGCTTGATGAGATGACGGAAGAACACTCAGCAGAGGAAGGATTTTTTGCTGCGCTGGATAAAGTAAGCAAGGCAACGGTAGTAAAACGACTAAAAGAAATTAAAGGCGACAAGAAAGCCAGCGATGAAATAAAAGTATTGGAAGCCTGGCTCAACTTGGTAGAAGAACAAACTACACTGAAGAAAGAAATAGACACAGCTATTGCTGAATTAGATAAGAAAGTAGTAGCCCGTTATAAAACACTTACCGAAGACGAAATAAAAACCCTGGTGGTGGATGACAAGTGGATGACCACTATTGAGAAGAATATTAAAACCGAAATGGAGCGCGTAAGCCAGGGCTTAACGCAACGCATTAAACAACTGGCCGAGCGGTATGAACTACCGTTGCCAAAACTGAATGATGAAATACTTGCATTAGAGAAAAAGGTAAATGCTCACCTTTCTAAAATGGGTTTTGTATGGAAGTAAGGAAAGGCTATAAACAAACAGAGCTAGGCACAATTCCAAATGATTGGGAGATAAAGGAGTTCGTTGAAGTAATGGATGGTTTTACGAGTGGTCAGACACCCTATAGAGCAGTAGCAAGCTTCTACAAGGGTGACATACCTTGGATAACTAGTGGCGAATTAAACTACAATATCATAACGGATACTATTGAGAAAATTACTCCAGAGGGTGTGAAGGATGCAAATCTAAAAATGATACCAAAAGGTACTTTTCTTTTTGCAATAACAGGATTGGAGGCGGCAGGAACAAGGGGAAGTTGTGCAATAACAGGAGTTGAAGCTACAACAAATCAATCTTGTATGGCTTTGTATCCAAAGAAAGGGTTGCTGATAACACCTTATTTGTATCACTACTATGTTCGTTACGGTAATGAATTGGCTTTCAAGTATTGTCAAGGTACTAAGCAACAGAGTTACACGGGAGGAGTTGCCTAAAAACTGCCAATTATTTTACCTCCCACAGTAGAAGAACAAACCGCCATAGCCACCGCCCTCTCCGATACCGATGCACTCATCACCAGCTTAGAAAAGCTTATTGCTAAAAAACGCAACATCAAACAAGGTGCTATGCAAGAGTTGCTTAAACCGAAAAAGGGTTGGGAGGTGAAGAGGTTGGGGGATGTTCTAAAAGTTCGTCATGGTAAGGATCAAAAACAGATCATTGATAAAAATGGCAAGTATTTAATATTAGGTACTGGTGGACCGATGGGGTTTACCAATCATTTTTTGTACGATAAAGAGTCCGTTCTAATAGGAAGAAAGGGAACGATTGATAAACCTAAATTCATTGATGAGCCTTTTTGGACTGTTGATACGTTATTCTATACCGAGATAAGTAATGATAATTTTCCTAAATTCATATTCTATCGCTTTCAACTTATCGATTGGTATTCTTACAATGAAGCGTCAGGTGTTCCTAGTTTAAGTGCGAAAACTATTGAGAATATTTCGATTCACGTTCCTCAAACAAAGGACGAGCAAATTAAGATAGCACAAGTAATTTCTGATATGGATATTGAAATTGAGTCTTTAGAATCAAAACTGCAAAAATATCGTCAAATCAAATCAGGCATGATGCAAAATCTTCTCACTGGCAAAATGAGATTGGTATGAATAAATCGTCAGCATTAGGATTCGTAAGATTAAAAGATGATAGGATTATTGCATTGATGCTGGAGGAATCCTTTAATTTTAAAATCCCAAAAATTCTAATCCAGACAAAGTAAATGACAAATCGTAATCATGAAACACGAAGAACTCACGCATAAAATAATCGGCTGTGCTATGAAAGTACATTCGGCTTTGGGTAGTGGCTTTCAAGAAGTGATCTATCAGCGTGCGTTGGTAATTGAGATGGAAAAGCAAGGCCTCGGATTTCAACGCGAAATGGGAATGAATATTTATTACGATGGTATCGGCATTGGTACACGCAGAGTCGATTTTTTTGTTGAAGATACGATTATGGTGGAATTAAAAGCGTTGGCCAAATTGGAGGATGTGCATCTCGCTCAAGCAATGAATTACTGTCAGGCCTATAATTTACCTATCGGCCTTTTAATCAATTTCGGTGCACGTAGTCTTGAATTCAAAAGAGTGTATAATGTAAATCATCCCGAGAATAAGAATCCTTTAATCTCAAAATCCTACGAATCTTAATGCAGACAATGGCATGAACAGCGAGCGCATAACCCAGAGCCGTATTGTAAAATTATTCCAGCAAGCGTTGGGTTATCTGCCCTTGTTCGAAGGCAACCTTCAAGACCGCTTGGACAACAGCAACATCGAAGAACTGCCATTAAAATCATTTCTCAAAAACAAACAAGGTTATTCCGATACGCTCATCACCAAAGCACTGGATAAATTAAAGAGTGAAGCCAACAACCACCAGCGTGGTTTGTATTTCAACAACATGGCCGTATACAATCTTTTACACTACGGTGTAGATGTAAAAGAAACCATCGGCAAACACACCGATACCGTTTGGCTCATCGATTGGAAGAACCCGCTCA
>QFQM01000021.1 GCA_003243255.1 Flavobacterium psychrophilum
GAAAGAAAATTTATTTAAAGGTAAATATAAAACACGAATTATAAAATATGACAGCATTGGTAAAATCACTAAAAAATTCTGGTCACAAAAAGGATCTCATTTAATGTATAGAGATAATGGATTTACAATTTACTATCCCAACGAAAAGATTCAGGCTAAAAAAAGCACAATTAACAACATTGAAAGATTGAAAGTATTCTATCCAAACGGCAATCTTAATATAAAACAAACCAAGAACAAAAGACTCGAGTATCATGAAAATGGACAGCCCAAAACCGCTTACAAATGGAAAACTATAACTGAACCTAATTCCTTTGGTTACGAAAAAAAATTGTTTCAGATTTTTAAGAGCACCTATGACGAAAAAGGAAAGCTTATAAATACCGAAGAAATGACTGAAAGTGTATCTGGCTTACAACCTTCAATAGCTTATACTGAAAACGACAGTGTTTATCTGAATTAAAATCCCTAAACCAAATCCCCTAGCTCAGCACCAACCATACTGCCAATAGCCACACCCATACCGCCTAGGCGAACGCCGCAATAGGTATGTTGTGACAACTGCTCGATAATCGGTTTTTTGTGGTTGCCCATACCCATGATACCACTCCAGCGGTGGGCAATGGTAAAGTCGGTATTAGGAAGGATCACTTCGCGCAGTACTTTTTCAAGCTGGTTTTGGATAAGTTCAGTATTACCGAATTCGGTAGTGGTTTCGCCTTCAAAATCAAGGTTACGTGCACCACCAAACAATATCCTGTCGTTGATATTACGGAAATAGTAATACCCACGGTCAATATGGAAAGTCCCTTTTATATCCAGGTTGGGAATAGGCCCAGTGATAAGCACCTGTGCACGGGCAGGTTTTACCATTCCGTTGGTTAGCTTTTCAGCAAAGCCGTTGGTAGCGAAAAGCAGTTTTTTGGTGAAAAAACTAAAATCGCCAAGGGCTAGTTCTACCCCATCGGCTTTTTCGTGGTAAGCTGTTACGGTCTGGCTATTCAGGATAAGGATATTATTGGCAACCGCTTCTTTCAGTAAGGCCTGCATCATGTTACCTGTATCAATCTGCCCTTCAAACGGATTGAAGATTAAGTATTCATGTATACCTTTAAAATCAAAACGGTCTACCTCCCTTGCAAAAACATCGGTTTTAAAGAGCGGCTTAAGCACTTCGTTTACAAAAGGCATACGGCGCAGGCATTCTTCATAACCTGCTGTATCATCCTTCAGGAAAAGTTCATATCCGCCGAATGGCTTAAAATCAATAGTAGCATCACCAAGGCGTTTGCGTAATAACTGAAGTCCCGTCCAGCGTTTTTGGATAAGCTCCAGCACTTCTTCTTCGGTATGCGTCTTTAAGTCATCATTGATTTCGGAAAGACTCCCAAAACAGGCAAATCCGGCATTCTTGGTGCTCGCTCCCTGCGGAAGCGGCCCTCGCTCTATGATAAGTATTTTGGAATCAGGGAAACGTTCGCGAAGGCGCAGTGCGGCATGAAGCCCCACGATGCCACTGCCTACGATAGTATAATCTACATCGGTAAACCAGTTCTTGATTTCCCAGTAGCTAAACATTATACCGGAGGCATTATGTTAGAATCGTCACCATCGTTAGCTTCTCTTTCTGCCTCTTCTTCTGTAATCTTTTTGCCTTTAAGCGCATTGATAAGAAGCGGAACAGTAGTTACTGCCACAATGATAAGGATGATATACTCTATGTACGATTTAAGGTCGATACCAAACTGGTCACGGAATATTCCGTAAAGATAGTGTCCTGCAAATATTAGTGTTACCGCCCAAAGGACAGAGCTGATAACATTGTAAAGCATGAACTTTTTCTTGTCCATTTTAACGATACCCGCAATGATTGGGGCAAACGTACGGATAACAGGAAGGAAACGTGCAAAGATGATAGCGCGTCCGCCATGTTTTTCGAAGAATTCGTGCGATTGTACCAGGTATTTTTTCTTGAACCAGAAAGAATCTTCTTTTTGGTAAAGGTAAGTACCGCTTTTAGCACCAAACCAGTACCCAAACATATTACCGATAATTCCGGCTCCGGCCACAAGTATTGACAGCAATAATACATTTAAAAAGCCGCCTTCGATTGAAAAAATAGTAGCCATAAGCTCGCCGCTATAAATACCGGCAAGGAATAAAAGGCTGTCACCCGGAAGGAAGAATCCTGCAAAAAGGCCTGTTTCGGCAAAAACGATAAACAATACAACGTAGATACCCACAGGTACCCCGCCTATATGAAGATTGATATAAAACTCAGGGTTAAGTAGCTGTGTCCAGTGGAAACTGTCCATAATAAATAGTGTCTTTTTTTGGTAATAAATAATCTAAACTTTTTTAGCTTCCCACTTGTCTACGGCAGTGGTGGCAAGGGCATTACCCAATACATTTGTCATGCTTCGGCCCATATCGCAAAAATGGTCAATAGGCAATATCAGTGCGATGCCTTCCGGCGGAATCCCGAACATCGCGCAAGTAGCCACTACTACTATAAGCGAAGCCCTTGGCACGCCGGCAATACCTTTGCTCGTAAGCATCAGTACCAATAGCATCAATATCTGTTTTTCCAGTGGCATATCAATACCATATATCTGGGCTATGAACAAGCTCGCAAATGTCATATACATCATACTTCCGTCAAGGTTAAACGAATAACCTAACGGCAGGGTAAACGATACAATTTTTGGGTCACAGCCAAAACGCTCCAGCTCTTCTGTAAGTTTTGGAAATACTGCCTCGCTACTTGTAGTAGAGAACGCAATAAGTAACGGACCCGCAAGCCTTTTCAGCAAAGACCACAGCCTGTTGCCCAATATCAGGTAACCTACACCCAATAATATAGCCCACAGGCAAACCAATCCAAAAGCAAAAGCCGCAAGATAATTGGCATACAGTTTCCAGATGCCTCCACCATATATGGCTACAGCTCCGGCAACAGCACCAAATACCCCAAGCGGAGCAACCCACATAATGTAGCTTACCATCTTAAGGATAGCATGCGCAATAGTATCAAGTACCTTAATGATTCCTTCTGCCGCTTTGCCTAGTGATGCCAGGGCAACACCAAACAATATCGAGAAGATAACTATCTGTAGTATCTCATTAGTAGCCATCGCCTCAAAAATACTTTTGGGTACTACGTGAGTAATAAACTGCTCTAACGAGAATGCATGAACATTGTTTACCAGTTCATCGGCAGGCTTAACGTCGGCCATAGAAACTGTGGTACTTTCACCCGGCCGTAGCCAGTTTACCAGCACCATTCCCAATAAAAGTGACATAAGAGAAGCAGAGATGAACCATGCCATAGCCTTACCCCCTACACGACCTACCATTTTCATATCGCCCATTTTGGCAATACCCACCACAAGCGTTGAAAACACAAGAGGCGCAATGATCATCTGTACCAGGCGGATGAAAATAGTTCCCAGCAATTTGATATTTTTAGCAAAATCAGCAGCCGTTTCTTTAGGGTATTGATAGAATACAAAAAGGCCAAGACCCACTCCCAAAAGAAGTCCTGCAAGGATTGCTATAAATAATTTCGAGTTGCTTTTCACTAAGTATTGGTTTTTAAGTGCGTGAAAATACTCATATTTTTTCAAATAAGGGTTTCTATAATATTTTTAGGCTGTTCTTTTGCACTTTTTACAAAGATTTAACACCGATTGACGGATTTATTTCAACATAATTCAAAAACACATCTGTAAAAGGCAATTAAACAATCAAAAGAAAATGATTACTTTTAGCCCCTATTAAAATTGTTTTCAATGAAAAAACTTCTACTACTAACAGTAAGCATCATGGGATTAACCGCTTCGGCACAACAGGTCATGACACCGGAAATGCTTTGGAAACTGGGCCGCGTAAGCGCACTTGGCATTACCAAAGACGGAAAAAGTATTGTATATAAGGTTTCTACCCCAAATATGGAGGAGAACAAATCGGCTTCAAAATTTTACACCATTCCGGTAAATGGAGGAGCAGCCACCGAAGTAACCGACTATGCAGCATTATTGACTGACAAATATATCTCTGCCGATGGCAAATGGGCGCTTACCTCTAAAGAAGTAAAAGTTGATAAAGTTCTTGGAAAGGATCTTTATCCTGAACTTGACAAAAGCAACGCACAGGTATATGATGGGCTGGATTACCGCCACTGGGACACCTGGAATGACGGAACTCATAACCACGTAGGTTATACTACCGTTGGCGATAAAGACAAAAAGTCTTTTGTAGACATTATGCCCAATGAACCGTATGATTCACCACAAAAACCTCATGGCGGCGAAGAAGACTTCACCTGGTCTCCTGACAGTAAAAGCATTGTTTATGTATGCAAGAAAAAAGCAGGTACAGAATATGCTACCAGCACTAATACCGACCTGTATGAATATAACCTTGAAACTAAAAAAACAGTAAACCTTACCCCTAACAATCCGGGGTATGATACTGCACCGGCCTACTCGCCTCAGGGTGACCTTACATGGCTGCAAATGAAACGTGACGGCTATGAGGCCGACAAAAACGACATCATTGTTCGTTTTAAAGGCATGGACATTAACCTTACTGCCAACTGGGATGGTAGGGTAGACAGTTTTACCTGGAGCCCTGATGGTAAAAAAGTATATTTCCTTGCAGCTACTGACGGTACGAAACAGCTGTTTGAAGTAAACTTTCCGGGGCTTACAAAAATTGCTATCACCGTAAGACAGCTTACCGATGGTATTTTTGACATTAACGGAATTACAGGTTTTAGCGGTGATAAGATCATTGTTGAACGTGCCGACATGAATCACGCGAACGAGATATTCAGCTATGACCTTAAAAAGAAAAAATGGGCGCAACTATCTAAAGTAAATGATGCGGCATACGCCGGAATTGCCCTTAGCAAAACCGAAAAGCGCTACGTAACTACTACTGACGGTAAAAAGATGCTGGTATGGGTGGTGCTTCCGCCAAACTTTGATGCTAAAAAGAAATACCCGACATTGTTATATTGTCAGGGTGGACCGCAAAGCGCACTAACGCAATTCTATTCTTTCCGTTGGAACTTTCAGGTTATGGCAGCACAGGGTTACATTGTTGTAGCACCTAACCGTCGCGGTATGCCGGGCCATGGTGTAGAATGGAACGAAGCCATCAGTAAAGACTGGGGCGGACAGGTTATGGACGATTACCTATCGGCTATCGATGATGTTGCTAAAGAAAACTATGTAGACAAAACAAGACTTGGTGCTGTTGGAGCAAGTTATGGTGGTTATTCTGTATTCTACCTTGCCGGAATCCACAACAACAGATTCAAGACTTTCATCTCACACTGTGGGGTATTTAACCTGCAAAGTATGTATGGCACTACTGAAGAGGTATTCTTTACTAACTGGGACAGTGGCGGACCTTACTGGGAGAAAAATAATGCAGCAGCGCAAAAAACATACAACCAGTTTAACCCTATCAACAATGTTGACAAGTGGAATACACCGATTCTTGTAATTCAGGGCGGAATTGATTTCCGTGTGCCTATCGGACAGGGGCAGGAGGCTTTTCAGGCGGCACAGCTTAGAGGCATCAAAAGCCGATTTATGCTTTTCCCTGAAGAAAACCACTGGGTACTGAAACCACAAAATGCATTGGTTTGGCAACGTGAGTTCTTTAAGTGGTTGAAGGAAACTTTGTAGAAATTTCAAAAAAAGAACCTCTTTTATAAATTTTCCGTATTTTAGCGCGATTAAAAATCTAACACCAAACTTGTTTTTATAATGTATAATTTTTCAGTTAAACCGCTAGTAGCTACAGCGTTGCTTTTTGCGGGAATGCAGACAGTACAGGCACAGGACTATCTTGTAAATTCATTAAAAAATAATCAGAGTGCAAACAGTGCAGCTGCTTTTAAATTTACAGATGTTATCAATATAGAGAATACCCCTGTAAAAAGCCAGGGTTCATCAGGAACATGCTGGAGTTATTCTGCCAACTCTTTCCTTGAGTCAGAAATGATCCGTATGGGTAAACAGCCTATCGAAATATCTCAGATATATACAGCACGTAACGCTTATATCGAAAAAGGAAAGAACTATGTTCGTATGCATGGCGCAATCACTCTGGGTGATGGTGGTGCTCTTCACGATGTAATCAATATGTACCGTCAGTATGGTGCACTTCCGCAAAGCCTTTATACAGGACTAAACTACGGAACTACTACCAACAAATTTGCTGAGATGCAGGCTATGGGCCAGGGCGTTCTTGAAGCAGTAGTAAAAAACCCTAACGGGGAGCTTTCTCCAAACTGGATAAAAGCATATACAGGTGTTATCGATTCTTATCTTGGTGAAGTTCCTCAAAACTTTGAGTGGAAAGGTAAAAAATATACTCCTCAAACATTCGCTAAAGATGTTATCGGAATCAACCCTGATGATTATGTTGAGCTATCTTCATTCACAGATCACCCATACTATTCTAAGTTCGTTCTTTTAGTACCGGACAACTGGTCGCTTGATCAGGTATACAACGTGAAGCTTAATGAACTTACCGATGTTATTGATAACGCACTTAAAAACGGCTACACTGTAGGATGGGCTGGAGACGTTAGCGAAAAAGGTTTCAGCTGGAAAAATGGTGTTGCTTACATCCCTGCTAAAAATGTTGCTGATATGACTCCTGAAGAAAAAGAAGGTATGTTCTTAGGCCCTAAAGATGAACTTGAGATCACTCCGGAACTTCGCCAGAAAGCATTTGACAACTACCAGACTCAGGATGACCACGGTATGCACATTGTAGGTATCGCTAAAGACCAGGGCGGAAAAGAGTATTACATCATCAAAAACTCATGGGGTGCTTCTAACGACTACAAAGGATACATGTACATGACTAAAAACTTTGTAAAATTTAAGTCAACAGCTATTTTACTGCACAAAGGCGGAATCCCGTCTTCAATTGCTAAAAAGCTTGACATCAAATAATAATCAGTACTACTGAAAAACTAATCCCGAAGCTAAAACTTCGGGATTTTTTTATGCTCTTATTTATACTGTTTCCAAAGTGAAACGTGCAGAAATACTCGCTATCTTTGTAGGTAGCACTTCTCAAATAAAACAACAAACTAACAGCTTTTGCACTAACCAAAAGCACTAACGCATGCAAGTATGAGAAAAGTATTTGTAGTTTTCTGCACCACATCCATCGCAATTATTACGCTTCTTACATTTATTGACTGGAAATCGATTTTTCTGTTACTCATCTTCCTTCCCTTATATATTATGGGATTGTATGATATGTATCAGTCTAAAAAATCGATCAGGAGGAATTTTCCGCTCGTAGGACGACTTCGCTATCTTTTAGAATCGATTGGCCCCGAAATGCGCCAGTATTTCATTGAAACCGATCTTGATGGAAAACCATTCAACCGCCTTGAACGAAGCCTTATTTACCAACGAAGCAAAAAAGAGACTGACACCATTCCTTTTGGAACACAGCTGGATATGTACCAGATAGGTTACCAATGGATAAACCATAGCATAAGAGCATTGCCTCTTAACGAGATTGATCACAACCCAAGGGTTAGGATTGGTTCAGAACAATGCACCCAGCCGTATGATGCCAGCTTATTCAACATTAGCGCGATGAGTTATGGCTCACTGAGTAAAAATGCAATACTTGCCCTAAACACCGGGGCTAAAATGGGTTCGTTTTACCATAATACCGGCGAAGGAGGACTTTCGCCCTACCATCTCGATCCGGGCGGGGATATCGTATGGAATATAGGTACAGGATATTTTAGCTGCCGCGACAGCGAAGGTAAATTCTCGTATGAAGAGTATGCCAAACGTGCCGTTTTAGATAAAGTAAAAATGATCGAGATAAAATTCTCGCAGGGTGCCAAACCCGGTCACGGAGGAATTCTGCCTAAAGAGAAAGTAACCGATGAGATCGCTAACATACGAATTGTAAGCAAAGGGCACGATATTATTTCCCCTCCTTATCATTCTGCCTTTACTACTCCACTGGAGTTGATGGATTTTGTAAAAACACTACGCAAAGGATCAGGAGGAAAACCAGTAGGTATGAAAATATGTATCGGGAACAAATCAGAGTTCCTGTCAATATGTAAAGCCATGGTAGAAACCGATACCTACCTCGACTTCATTACCGTAGACGGTGCCGAAGGCGGAACAGGAGCTGCACCTCAGGAATATACCGACCACGTAGGTATGCCATTACGCGATGCATTGGCCTTTGTTCACGATGCATTGGTAGGCTTCGGAATCAGGAAACAAATCAAGATCATTTGCAGCGGAAAAATAGTAACCGGTTTTGACATCATCAAAACTTTGGCCACGGGAGCCGACCTTTGTAACTCGGCACGCGGTATGATGTTCGCTTTGGGCTGCATACAGGCCTTAGAGTGCCATAAAAACACCTGCCCTACCGGAGTTGCCACTCAGGATCCAAAACTCGTTAAAGGACTTGTTCCTGAAGAAAAAAGCGTACGTGTATTCCGTTTCCAGCAGGAGACAGTTAAAAGCGCCATGGAATTAATGGCATCGGCAGGCATAAAACACCCTGATGAAGTAGACAGAGGCGTTGTGAGCATGAGGGTAGACAGAACCAAAATTGAAACGTTTATGGAAACCTATCCGGAGCTTGACAGCGGCTGCCTGCTTAACGAAGACACTGTTCCTAAAAAACTTATTTATTTCTGGAAAAAAGCATCATCCGACAAATTCTAAAAGAAGAGCCCCGCATAACGGGGCTCTTCTTTTATTTTTTACTTATTCGCTTGTTTGTCAATATCACAAAAGCTTCAGCAGCGTCTTTGTTATCTTTAGCAATATTCAGCTTTAACCTTGTTCCATCTGTCATGTATAGAGAAAGATGATACTGCTTATCAAGAAAGATGAGCGACAATACCACAAAGCCTATTGCCAATGCAGCCATACTGGAAAAAAACCAGTCGTCAGGATTTCTTCTCAGGCATAAATCCAGGAAAAACAAAAAGAATATAACCGCCCAGAGCATTGACTTAAGACTTATTGTTGATGCGAGCCTTACTTCTTTTACATCCTCAAAATCGATGGGTATATTCTTTCCTGAAACTTCTGCCGGTATAACAAAAGCCTTATGTTCTTTTTCGCTGCTTTTATGCAGTAATGATATCGTTTCCATAGCTGTAGTGGTTGGTCGTGGGTATATAGAACAGTTATAACCGAAAAAACCCTACAGCAGCAGCGTTGAATTCTTTATAAAAAAAACGAGCTCCAAATGGAACTCGTTTTTTTTAGATGTTTGCGGCCTCTTTGAGCTTTTTGATATTCTCAGCTCTTACGGCTCCATATTTTTTATACTGAACTTCAGTAAGTACAGATTTAAGCTTTGTATCTCTCTCTTCATTGATAGCCTGCATTTTTTTAGCTTTAGCCTGTGCAGTATCTCCGGATGCTTTACAATCTTTCACTCTTTTAAGGTAAGCCTTATTCACCTCCACTACCTGTGTGTACTGATTATCATTAAGGGTAAGCTGTGATTTCATTTGTGTCGCAGATGTTTTAGCAGCCTCAGCAAACACATCTTTTTCCTGAGCAACAGCAGTTGTTGCCACAGCAAGTAATAAAACCGCTGCAGTAAAGATGTTTCTTGCAGCAGATGAAAGTTTTTTGATCATTGGTTTAATTTTATGATTAATAGAAACGGATGGCTATAGCCATGATTACAAATATAGCAGAAAAACAATACAGAT
Organism: Flavobacterium psychrophilum; assembly: GCA_003243255.1. The sequence continues at coordinate 9,755 of QFQM01000021.1, forward strand.
GTAATTAAAAAAGCCCCGTTAAACGAGGCTTTATATTATTGCTTTTTCGGAAGATTTGCAGGTTGAGCAATCGTAGGCTTTTCCTGTCCGTCAAAACGTTGCCTTACCATTTTCTTTTTCTCATCTTTCTTTAAAAGATAATTTTTGTACTGTTCTTCTGTAAGTACAGTCTTCAGTTGCTTTTCTCTTTCTTCATTCAGGCCTTGTACTGACTTCGCAGTCACCGCTCTGTCTGTAGAAGCCTTTCGTGCATCAGCAGATTTTGCAACAAAATCTTTGTTGATATCAAGCACTTTGGTATACTGGGCATCTGTTAGCGTAAGCTCAGTTTTCATGTTATCTGTCATTTTCTGGGCAGCATATGCTGAACGGTCCTGCGCAGACGCATTTAAAGTAAATGCTAATACTAATGCAACTACGCTAAGCATAGCTTTAGTTGCTGAAATAATTGCTTTAAACATAATTTTTAATTTTTATAAATCGGTTTTTGATTGCATGACAAGTTTTGTGCCATTTTTATAAAACACGAATATAAAATAAAAAAGCCCTGCTTTTCAGCAAGGCTTAATTTTATTTATGCAGGATCTTTCATTTTAAAAGATTCCATAAATTTTGTAGTATAGTTACCCGCTACATAATCCGGCTCATCCATCAGCTGTCTGTGGAAAGGAATAGTAGTTTTGATACCTTCAATCACAAACTCATCAAGAGCACGCTTCATTTTGTTGATAGCTTCTTCCCTTGTCTGGGCAGTAGTGATCAGCTTAGCGATCATTGAATCGTAGTTTGGCGGAATAGTGTATCCTGAGTATACGTGAGTATCTAGCCTTACACCGTGTCCACCCGGCATGTGCAGGGTAGTGATTTTGCCCGGAGACGGACGGAAATCGTTATACGGGTCTTCAGCATTGATACGGCACTCGATAGAGTGCAGTTGCGGAAGGTAGTTTTTACCAGAAATAGGCACACCTGCTGCAACAAGTATCTGCTCACGGATCAGGTCATAATCAATTACCTGCTCGGTAATTGGGTGCTCTACCTGAATACGTGTATTCATCTCCATAAAGTAGAAATTCCTGTGTTTGTCTACAAGGAACTCAACCGTACCTGCACCTTCATATTTAATGAACTCAGCAGCCTTAACAGCAGCTTTACCCATAGCATCACGAAGTTCGTCGGTCATAAACGGAGAAGGAGTTTCTTCAGTAAGTTTCTGGTGACGTCTCTGTACAGAACAGTCTCTTTCAGAAAGGTGACATGCTTTACCAAATGAATCACCTACAACCTGAATCTCGATGTGACGAGGCTCTTCGATAAGTTTCTCCATGTACATACCATCGTTACCGAAAGAAGCAGCAGCTTCCTGCTTAGCACTTTCCCATGCTTTTAGCAGTTCGTCCTGTTTCCATACAGCCCTCATACCTTTACCACCACCACCGGCAGTAGCTTTAAGCATTACAGGGTAACCAAATTCTTTTGCAAGTTTTTCTGCATGCTCATACGATTCAAGTAGACCGTCTGAACCCGGTACACAAGGTACACCTGCAGCTTTCATGGTAGCCTTAGCCGTAGCTTTGTCTCCCATTTTGTCGATCATATCAGGTGATGCACCAATAAATTTGATACCGTGCTCACCACATATTTTCGAAAATTTGGCATTTTCAGAAAGGAACCCGTAACCAGGGTGAATAGCGTCTGCATTAGTAATTTCAGCAGCAGCTATAATATTAGATATCTTAAGGTAAGAAAGGTTACTTGGCGGTGGCCCGATACAAACTGCCTCATCAGCAAATTTTACGTGAAGGCTTTCCGCGTCAGCAGTTGAGTAAACCGCAACGGTTTTAATACCCATCTCCCTGCAGGTTCTGATTACACGAAGTGCGATCTCTCCCCTGTTTGCAATTAATACTTTTTTAAACATCGTCTCTGTTATTTTAAATTTCGAATTATAAATTTTAAATCATTTCAAATACCGGCATTGCAGGTATTCAAAACTCAACATTTAAAATTCTTAAGACGGGTCAACAAGGAATAATGGCTGATCGAACTCTACCGGAGAAGCATCATCAACTAAAACCTTAACGATTTTACCAGATACTTCAGACTCGATTTCGTTGAATAGTTTCATCGCCTCAATAACACAAACAACATCACCTTTAGAAATTGTGCTTCCTACCTCAACAAACACAGGTTTGTCCGGAGAAGGTTTTCTGTATAGTGTACCAATGATTGGCGACTTGATAGTGATATATTTTGAGTTATCGTCAGCAGTAGGAGCAGCGGCAGCAGGAGCTTGTGGTGCAGCAGCAGGAGCGGCAGCAACAGGAGCAATAGCCTGCTGAAGTGGCTGTGCCATTGGCACGTGCTGAACATAAGTAGTAGCCTCAGCAGCACCGGCTTCAGTTGTTTTTATGGTGATTTTAAAATCATCCATCTCCAACTTAACTTCTGTAGCTCCGGATTTTGCTACAAACTTGATTAGGTTTTGAATCTCTCTAATGTCCATAATTTCCGTTATTTTGTATAGTTTGTTTTGTTTCTATTTTTTGTCGTAAGCCCATTTAAGGTAAATTGACCCCCAGGTAAATCCACCTCCAAAAGAAGCAAAGATAAGATTATCTCCCTTTTTGAAAAGGTGTTCGAAGTCATTTAACAATAAAGGCAGCGTTGCCGACGTAGTATTTCCGTATTTCTCTATATTTATAAGCACCTTAGAATCATCAAGATTCATTCTTGAAGCCGTAGCATCAATAATCCTCCTGTTTGCCTGGTGCGCTATAAGCCAGTTTACATCATCATGACCAAGGCCGTTTCTCTCCATGATTCTTTCGCTAACGTCTGCCATGTTAGAAACAGCATATTTAAATACTGTTTTACCATCCTGGTGCACAAAGTGCTGTCCGTTATCGATAGTTTCATGAGATGGCGGCAACAATGAACCTCCTGCTTCGATCTTAAGGAATTCACGGCCAATACCGTCACTCCTTAAAACCTCATCCTGAAGGCCAAGGCCTTCTTCGTTAGGTTCAAACAATGCCGCACCTGCACCATCACCAAAGATAATACAAGTTGCCCTGTCAGTATAATCTATAATTGAAGACATTTTATCTGCACCTATAAGCAATACTTTTTTGTATCTGCCTGATTGTACATAGGCTGCAGCGGTACTCATACCGTATAAGAAGCTGGAGCATGCCGCCTGAAGATCGTAGGCAAAAGCATTAACTGCTCCAATTTGTGTTGCAACATAAACAGCTGTTGCAGCTACCGGCATATCCGGTGTTGTAGTTGCCAGAAGCACCATGTCAATCTCAGCCGGATTAACACCTGATTTCTTAATCAGGTCTTCGGCAGCTTTTATAGCTAAAAAGGATGTTCCTTTATCTTTATCTTTAAGAATGCGCCTTTCTTTAATGCCTGTACGGGTAGTGATCCACTCATCATTCGTATCTACCATGGTTTCTAAAACCTTGTTAGACAATACAAAATCCGGAACATATCCCCCTACTGCTGTAATGGCGGCTGTTAGTTTACTCATAGGATAAATATTTCAATCTCAGGTTGAGGAATTTGAAAAAGTGGTGGAAATTACAAAAAAAATGCAAATTGATTTGTAACCACCTCCTTTAAATTAAAAAAATCGGCGTGTAATAAAAAAACTCTCACGGCGTGAGAGTTTTACCCTATTTTTTTACTGCAATTAAGCTACAGCTTCTGCTTTGTCAATTACAACCTGGCCTCTGTAGTACATTTTACCTTCATGCCAGTAAGCTCTATGGTATAAATGTGCTTCTCCTGTTACAGGACATGTAGCGATTTGAGGAACAGATGCTTTATAGTGTGTTCTTCTCTTGTCTCTTCTTGTTTTCGAGGTCTTTCTTTTAGGATGTGCCATTTTACTATATTATTTATCCGTTAATAGTTTTTTTAATTCGTCCCAACGGGGATCTGTATTTTCTTTTGTTTCTTCTTTCTTTGCTTCCACTTTCGGGGCAAGCTCGTTCAGTTTGTCTAATATATCGGCGGCGACGGTACCGTCCTTTACTCCGGGATGTATTCGCTTTGAAGGTACCGACAGTACAATCATCTCATAGATGTATTGCGACACATCTACCTGATATTCACCATGCGGCAGGACAAGTATCTCATCGTGATCGTTGTTATACTCATCACCAAACTTCACTACAAGATTAAGCTTGCCTTTTATCGGCAGGTCAAAATCCTCGTTAGTAATATCACAAGGCACGTTTACCGTTCCTTTATGCTTAAAGCTAAGCTCCAGCATTGTGATCTTTTTCTCCAAAACTAAATTTACTTTGACATTGACATCGTTATACTCATCAAAACCAAAGTCATCAAAGAACTCTTTATTTATCTCAAACTCAAACTGGTGCTTTCCCTGTTTCAATCCCACAAAAGGAATCAAAAATTCTTTATTCACTTTCATTCCAGTTGGTTTTTTATTTCGTTAAACTCAATATTTACGGCCTAAAATACCGCAACTCATTTCGTTACAACAGTTTTGAGCGTGCAAAGATATAAAATTATCGCAATTCCAAAACGGTTATCAACATTTTTTTGTTTACAACTGCTTTTCCCTGATTTTTAAAGGGTTTTTCGTCATTTCGGCATATTGCTGCCTCGAATGGAAAATATCCAGTGCCATATACAGTGCTTCTTTAAACGAATTAAAGTCGGCAATGCCTTTACCGGCAATATCATAAGCAGTACCATGATCCGGTGAAGTCCTTACCGCTTCAAGACCTGCAGTATAGTTTACCCCTCCGCCAAAAGCCAGTGTTTTAAAAGGTATCAGCCCCTGGTCGTGATATGATGCGATTACCGCGTCATACTTCTCATACTGCCCGCTTCCAAAAAAGCTGTCTGCTGAGAACGGCCCAAAAACAAGCACACCTTCTTCAAACAATTTTTTAAGTGCCGGCTTTACCACCTCATCATCTTCTTTTCCTATCACACCATTATCGCCACTATGCGGATTTACGCCCAGAACGGCAATCTTTGGCTTATTGATCCCAAAATCCTGCTTAAGCGAATGATCTATCGTAAGCAGTTTTTTACGGATAAGCTCTTCGGTAAGGTGAGCCGAAACCTCGTTTACAGGAATATGGTCTGTCAACAAGCCTACACGAAGCTTATCCTGAACCATCAGCATAAGGGCATCGCCCTCAAGTTCTTTATCAAGATAGTCGGTATGTCCCGGAAATTTAAAATCTTCCGACTGTATGTTGTATTTATTGATAGGTGCCGTAACCAGCACATCTATTTTCTTATCCTTTAATGCGGCAACAGCCTCGGTAAACGATTTGATGGCATACTTACCTACATTCTCATCATTTTTACCAAACTCAATGTTTACGCTTTCTTTCCAGATGTTCAGTACGTTTATCTTTCCGATAACCATTTGGTCCAAAGTATCGATACCGTGCAGGTTGCAGGTTAGCTCAAAGTTTTTCTTGATAAAAGACAGCACCTTTACATTACCAAAGATAACAGGCGTGCAAAACTCAAGCATGCGGTTATCTTCAAAGGTTTTCAGGATTATCTCCGGCCCTACGCCGTTAAGATCTCCTATTGATATACCTACAATTACATTTTCTGCCTTTTTTGTCATGATGCTGTTTTGTTGTACTTTTGAAGCCACAAATTTAGTAAAATAAACAGCATGTTTACAGGAATTATAGAAACCCAGGGAACAATAAAAGAAATAGTAAAAGACAACGACAACATACATATCAGTATAACATCTCCAATTACGCATGAGCTTAAGATTGACCAAAGCGTGAGCCATGATGGTGTATGCCTGACTGTAGTTGCCATAAACAATGATACTTATACCGTTACCGCAATAAGAGAGACACTTGAAAAGACCAATCTTAAAGAATGGGCTGTTGGCGGAATCGTGAATCTGGAGCGCGCCATGAAACTGGGCGACCGTCTTGACGGGCATATCGTTCAGGGGCACGTAGACCAGACCGGTGTATGCAAATCGGTTGAGAACGCTAACGGAAGCTGGTACTTTACCTTTGAATATGATAAAGCAGCGAATAATATTACCATAGAAAAAGGCTCTATTACCGTAAACGGTGTTAGCCTTACCGTAGTAAACTCAAAAGAGAATGAGTTTAGCGTTGCTATTATCCCATATACTTTTGAGCATACTAACTTTAATGCTATTAAAGCCGGCACCACTATAAACCTTGAGTTTGACGTAGTAGGCAAATATGTAGCACGCCTGCATGCTTTAAGAAACTAATACTAAGCCTCACGAAAGTGGGGCTTTTTTTATTGAAGAGTTTGACGCAAAGTTTCGCAAAGAAGCCACAAAGATTCACAAAGTTTTTTACCCTCACCCCTCCCCGATAGCTACCGGGACTCTCCACACGAGCGCAGCGAACTGGCGAAAAGGATAGGGGAACTATTACGATAAAAAAACATCGGACTTCGGACATCAGACTCTGAAACAACTTTTCAACATCCCTCATATTTAACATTTCTACGATTTAGCAGGGAACGGTTATTGCTTATTTTTGTAGAAAACACTCCCCCATATGTACGACAGGATTAGAGAAAAGCTCAACATACTTGCTGATGCCGCTAAATATGATGTGTCCTGTTCTTCGAGCGGAGGCTCACGAAAGAATGACAATAAAGGCATTGGTGACAGCAGCAGTAGCGGTATTTGCCATACCTATACCGAAGACGGACGCTGTGTATCGCTGCTAAAGATACTATTGACCAACCATTGCATTTACGACTGCGCTTTTTGCGTTTCGCGCAAAAGTAACGACGTAAAACGCGCTGCCTTTACCGTTGACGAAGTGGTAGAACTCACCATGAGTTTTTACCGCCGAAATTACATCGAGGGATTATTCCTGAGTTCGGGTATTTTTAAAAATGCCGACTTTACTATGGAACGCCTGGTACGCATTGTAAAAAAGCTGCGTATTGAAGAACGCTTTAACGGTTACATCCATTTAAAGACCATTCCGGGTGCCAGTCAGGAACTACTTACCGAAGCCGGATTGTATGCCGACCGTATGAGCATCAATCTTGAAATGCCTACCGAGAGCGGACTGAAGCTTCTTGCCCCTGATAAATCGCACGAGGACGTAAAGAAACCGTTAGGCTTTATACAAAATACCATCACCCAGTTTAAGGATGAGAAACAGACGGGACTTATAAAGAGTACCCCTAAATTTGTTCCTGCCGGCCAAAGTACCCAAATGGTGATAGGTGCTACTCCCGAAACCGATATGGAAATTATGTATAGCGCCGATGAGTACTACAAAAACTTTTCGCTAAAAAGGGTATATTATTCAGGCTACATTCCAATTAGCTATGATGAGCGTATGCCAATGATAGGCAGCCAGCCACCGCTATTACGTGAGAACAGGCTGTATCAGACCGACTGGCTGATGCGCTTTTACGGTTTTAATGTAAAGGAACTCCTTAACAGCAGCAATCCGCATCTGGATACTGATATTGACCCTAAACTGAGCTGGGCTTTGCGCAACCTTGACCAGTTCCCCATAGATATTAATACTGCCGACTACCGCAAGATACTGCGTGTGCCGGGTATAGGTGTTCAATCTGCTAATAAGATCGTACAGGCACGTAAGTTTGGAAAGCTGCGCAGCGACCAGCTACAGAAAATTGGCATTGCCTACAACAGGGCAAAACATTTTATCCGTTGTGCCGACAGTCCTATCATGCTAAACGAGCCCGATGCACCTCATCTAAAAAACATTATACTTGCAGACAGCAACAGTAAATATTTGAAAGTAGCGCAGAATCAGCTTTCATTATTTTAAATGATGAATTTTAAATTCTAAGTACAACACACACCCTATTATTTGTAATGCAAAAAATCAAGGAAGGATTTAGCGTTGGGAGAAGGGGACTGACCCCCGAGACGAGCACGGTAGTGCGAGCGGCTGGGGTCGGGAGGGAAAATCCTGACGTAGATTTTCAAATACAAATAATGAGGCTTGACTTTTTGTTTCTTTTGCGTCAAGGCAAAAGAAAAGAATAAAAAAGAAAAATTATGATAACCTACACCTTCGACGGCTCTCTTGAAGGGCTTCTTACCGCAATTTTCGAGTCTTACGACCGGAAAGAAAAAGCCGTTCAGTTGGTATGGGATAAATATTACCAACCCTCAATGCTGGATGATGCTTTGGAAATAATCAATGATGAAGCCAAAGCCAAACGCGTATGGGAAGGACTGAAGAAAAAACTTTCTCCCGAATGGCGCACCAGGTTTTATAAAGCGTATTTATCAGAAGACCTCCAGACGTTTCAGGACCTCTTCGATTTTGCCCGTTATATCTTTGACAATCCCGAAGGTGCCGAAGCCAATTTTGGCAATCCTTATGTGATGGCGATCTCAAAAATGGATAAAAAAATAAACCGTGAGAAACACCGCATGAAGGCTTTTATCCGTTTCCAGAAAACTGCAGACGGCATTTACTATTGCCCCGTGGAACCTGATTTTAATGTACTGCCCCTCATCGCTTCTTTTTTCAAGAACCGCTATGCTGACCAGCAATGGATTATTTATGATATTAAACGCAAATATGGTTTGTTTTACGACCTGCATACGGTTCAGGAGATAACCTATGAGTTCGTATCGGAAATCGACACCAAGAAAGTCGCACTCCCTACTGAATTAACTGATGATAAAGAAGAACTTGCCTCTATATTATGGAAAGACTACTTTAACAGCACCAACATACCAGCCCGTAAGAACATGAAACTGCACATTCAGCATGTACCAAGGAGGTATTGGAAGTATTTGAATGAGAAGCAGTAATTGATTTGAAAATGAGACAATTTGAAGATTTGAAAATAAAAGGCCCTCAAAGCATCTTCAAATTTTCAAATTAAAAAATTTTCAAATTATGTATTTTTGCACTTCAAATCAATATCATGCTTGGACTTAAACTTTTAACCGATCCCCGTTGGGCGAATATAGCCGAATCGAACCTGGAAGACATTCTTACCGATCACGCATGGTGTGAGCAAAAAGCGGCAGCTAATGCCTTATACATCATCACCAACAATCCTGAACATATAGAACTGATCCAGAAAATGGCTGAGATTGCTATGGAAGAAATGGATCATTTTAACCAGGTTATTGAGATCATAAAGCAACGTGGCTATACGCTAGGGAGAGAAAAAAGAGATGATTATGTAAATCAGCTTGCAAAATTCATGAAGAAAAACGCCAGCCGCAATACGTCTTTTATAGACCGTCTTTTGTTTGCCGCCATGATCGAAGCCAGAAGCTGCGAACGTTTTAAAGTGCTTTCACAGAATATCGCTGACAAGGAACTGGCAAAATTCTATTATGACCTGATGGTATCGGAAGCGACACACTATACAACTTTTTTGGGCTTCGCCCGAAAATATGCAGAAGATGTTGATGTTGAGAAACGCTGGGCAGAATGGCTGGAATTTGAAGGGGAACTGATACAGAGCTACGGAAAATCAGAAACGATACACGGATAAAAACATGCCTGCCAAAAGCAGGCATTTATTTTTTGCCGTCGGCATTTTTCCCAACAAGCTTAATCCCTACTTTGCCATCATCGCCATCTGCAGCCTTAAGATGCACTACAATACCACGGTTACGGCGTTTGGCAAGCTCTTTCTTATCGGTAATACCTTCATCATTTTTAGGATTGCGAAGCGGAACATCCACATACAGCTCGGTTCCTTTGCCTAACGAATAAACACCCTGCACATCCATATTCAGTACGCTTGAGTTGATCTGCATCGGATGGATGGTTATCCTCTCTCCTGCGACATCAAAGTTACCTTTGAGGTTATCGAATTCGATAGTATTCATATCCCGGAACGGAAAGGCAAATTTACCCACCTTTCGCACAGGGTCAAAATTAAGCAGCTTGCCATTTTTAAGCCCGAAAGAAACGTTGCCGTTCATGGATTTCGGAATGATCTTGCCGGCATTGGTAATACTTCCCGATATATTAGCATCAGACGAAAACCTGCCTCTGAGGTTATCTGCCTTTAGCGTCTCCATCCCGAAATTATTGAAAGCGTGAAAAAATTTATTCACGTCTACATTATTTACATTCGCCTGAACCTTGTATTGGTTATGCTTTCCTTTCTGGATCATACTACCGTTGAGTCTTAGCGTACCTCCGGCATGGTTCAGCCCCGAATCTTTCAGCAAAATACCGTTATCCGTCAGGAACACATTAGCCTTTACAGCCGTTGCCAGAAACTTATTATAGTAGAGTTTGTCGACATTCAGATGGATATCCACATTGGTCTTTTCGAAAAACTCATTCATCTCTTTGGTAAAGTTCCCTTTTTTACTGTTACGGACTGCCGCTTTAGCCTTACCCCTGCTCCCTAAAAAATGCATAAACTCCCCTACGTTCAGGTTCGGGCATTTTACATTCCAGTGCAGGACGATCTTTTGCGGATCGGTATAATACAGGTTCATGAAGTTTTTGATATGCCCATCCATAGTGATGGTGCTCTTAGCCGTTTTGAGCGAGATGGTACTTATGGTAAGATCGTCACTCGTAAAATCAAGCAACACCGACACATCCTTAAAATCCATGTTTCGCGGAACGTAGGTCACGTTCGCATCCTTCACATTGATCTTACCTTTTATGTAGGGACGGGTAATCATAAAATTCACGATATCGGCCTTAAAATCTACGTTCATATCGGCAGTACCCGAAGCAAAAGCCAGCAGGTCATCATCGATGATATTCTTAAGCTTCGTCATTTCAAATTTTGACGAAAAATCACCCACAGCAATAGGCTTTTCAAGGTTCAGGATAAACGTTTTTTTCATGGCAACGGGCAATCCGTTGTATTGTCCTGTGAAATTATACAGTTTGATTGCCGAGTTCGCATCGTTCAGCCCTTTATCCTTAACATGGTGATTGGTAAAGACACCACTGAAATTACAGTCGCTCACATCGCCGCCGGGCGTATGCAGTACATTATCCCTTATCTCCGCCTTAACCAGTATCGACGGATCGCCCTCAGCATTAAAATCACCGATAAGATCACACTTTACAGCAATCGGCTTATCGAGATTGAACATATCCAGTTTTTTCGAAATGTTAGGCGACAGCAAATGCGACGCATTGCTCCATAAAATGCTCTCGTTGGAAATACTAAAAGTAAAATCGGCCGTTTCGCCACCCACCCTTATTTTGGCTCCGATTACAAAAGCATCACCACCAATTTCGAGCGTATTGGGTTTGGCCACAATAAAACCTTCATCCTCATCATACGACAATTCGAATTTACCTTCGAGCGTTTTTTCTTTAATAAAACTACCGTGAACAGTATTGAACGCCATGCTGTGTGCACGTGCATCAAGGTCGGCTTCGGCTTCCCAGCCGGAGAGGTTATAATCGATATCAGCATCGAGCTCGTGTACGGTAAAGCTGTAGCGTTTACCATTCTTAACATCTTCAATGCCGAGAGCAACATTATCAAGCAACAGATTACGCAGCTCAGGGAAGCTGCCTTCGGAGTCATCCTTGCTGTCCTTGTTTTTTTTCTTTCTGAAAACGGCACTGTTGCTGTAGCCCGAAGCATCGGTATACATATCGATAGCCGCATTGTGGATACTCATTTTACGGATATCGATAGCGCCGCGCAGCAATGCCATAAGGTTAACCTTTACATCCAGTTCACCGGCCTTAAGGAAAGTACGCTTGTGTTTTTGGTACAGGCTATCGCGCAGCACCACCTTTTCCAGTCGGAGTGAGACATGCGGGAAACCTTTAAGGAACGTTGGGTCCATAGATTTTACGGTAAGCGTACCCGAAATGCCCCCGTTGAGTTCTTTAAGCAGTTTGGCCTGCAGTTCTTCCTTATTGGAATTGATATACCAGGCCAGCCCGACATAGCCAATAATCAGCAAGAGGAACAAACCCAAAATAACACCTGCAATAATCCGCAGCCATCGCGGAAGATGGAGTTTATCAAAAAATCGGGTTGCAGGGTTATTCATATCCGGATTAAGTATTAGCTGTATTGACAGGAGTACTTAAATTTAACATTTCTGTTTTACATAAGCATCATCCCCAACGCTTTTTAATTCAGATTTAAGATTTCACTAAGCGCAAAAAACTATGAGTATAAAAAAGAAATGCGGCCGAAGCCGCATTTGAAAGTAATAAAAACATAAACTACTAAATTTTGCCTATCACTTTTATTTTTAAATATTCATTTTTCCGAATTCGAATACTGCATTATTTTTCCTTCAAAACACTGTTATATTATCGAATTCTTAATTAACAGTGCAAATGTAATTTTAAAATCAATTTATCCGCAACAAAAAGAAGGAAAAATTCGATATCCCACAATTTTTATTCTTTTAGTGATTTTTACATCTCTACCTATTCGGTAGGAAATATATAACAAAAAAAGTTATGCTTGACATTTTTGTTAAAAAAATCGTTAAAAAACATAATTATTACAACATCGGTTGAAACTTAACCTGAATTCACCACCGATAAGGCTTATATTTGTAATACAACACACACAAAATATGCCAGATCAGAATTTATACTTTATAGCACTCATCCCGCATGATACCGTTGCCGGAGAGGTGACCGACTTTAAAAACGACTTTGCCGCCAACTATAACAGCAGCCGTGCCCTGCGCACTATGCCGCACATAACCCTGAAAGCGCCCTTTAAGCTCGCCCAACGCGAACACAAAAATCTGATGGCGTGGTTTGACAACCTACGCCCTATGGTAGAATCCTTTTTTGTCGAGCTGGAAGACTTTGGCAGTTTCCCCAATAAGGATAACCCGGTTATCTATGTTAAGCCGGTTATGACACCACCGCTGGAACGCCTTCAGAAATCCATATTGAATGCCTTTGAGCACGCCTACCCCGACATTACGATACCCTATACCGAACGCAACTTCCACCCGCACATGACGATTGCCTTCCGTGATCTTACCCCCGAGCAATATGCCCGTGCTATGGATGTATACCAGCACAAAAAATACAGTGCCAACTTCCGTGCCGATACGTTCTACCTCTTGCAGCATGATGGGGAAAAATGGAATGTAATCGCGGAGAGGGGGATTTAGTTGTCGGTTGATGGTTGTCGGTTGATGGTTGTCAGTTGTCGGATTGCTTACTCATACGTCTGAGTGAAGCTGCTCCCCTCTTGAGAGGGGTTGGGGGTGTGTTATTAAATTCCAATGAATAATTTTGATTTCATGACATATATATCGACACTTCACTTCTGAGCGTAGTGCAACGGAGTCGAAGAATCTCTAAACGCAACAGTGGCATTCCCCTCCTTCGGAGAGGGGAATGCCACTCAGCCGGCTCACTCTTTCTGAAAATCCTCGACAATCAGCCAAGATCCACGTTCCATATCTTTAAGTTCTCTTATTCTGAATAACAAAGCCGGACCAGTAAACAATCCGACAACCAGCAACCGTGAAACAATATTAAAAATCTGTCAACCAACAACCGACAACCGACAACTTATTTCTATTTTTGCAACACAACAATCAAACATGGCCAAAAAGAACAACGCGCAATTAACCCTTTTCAACGAGAATGTGTACGAGTACTTCGTGCTGCTCTCTCCCGACGAAGCCATTAAGGAGGCGGTAGACGGGCTAAAGGAACAATTGCACGGCATGATAGGCCTGGAAGATTATAACCGCAAGAGCATTGCGCATGTGTCGTTGTTTAAGACCAAAGCTACAGCCGACACCCAGGTGCTGAAGCTTGTAAAAAAAGCCGCTGCTGTGCAGCAGCCTTTTACCATAAAGCTGGACGGCCACGAAGTGCTGAAACACGGAGGAGTTTCGCGTACGCTATGCCTGAAGATAGAAGACCCCGACCCTATAAACAATATAGTAGCCCTGCTTGACCCGAAACCTGAGGCAAAGCGCAGCTACCGCCAGACCAGCATACTGGACAAAAGGCCACGCGCCAAAAAGGTAATACACCCACACGTTACCATTGCGCGCAACATCGCTACGGCCGACTTTGACCGCCTTGAAGACCTTACGCCTTTTGACTACCAGGCTGAATGGCTGTGCGACCGTATTACCATTTTACGCCGCCTTGACGGAAGTACCGGTATTTTTAGCCCGGTAAAGGAAGTGAAGTTGGGGTAGGTCAAATATTTAAATTTTGTCTTAGCTTCTCCTTTTCATATTGCAACAAGCTATTCAATTCATATAATTTTCTTTCACGAATATATTGCAAAACATCATCCTGGCTTAATGTAATTGGAATTCTATCTTGAATCTTTCTAACAGCGCTGCTAGGAACTCCAAATTCAGAAAGAATAGCCAAATTCTCTCTAACAAAATCATTTTCTATTAAATTAGCATAATAAACATAGTTTCCAGCTCGAAATCCTCGCTCATAACAAACAAATTTTTGAAGTTCATTTATAACAGATAACCATTTAGGAACTTTATACTCAAACCAGTGTTTCATAACTTGAAATGTCTCTTGAATTGATTGATCTCTAATATCCGATTCCGTCCAAGATGAGAATTTTGGTTGCTTATTTTTATAATCTAAATCTTCTTGAATTAACTTATTTATACTTCTATGGATACCATAATTAAAAGTCATAAATATTAGTTTTTTCTTTGACATAGGTTTGGTAGATTCACCTTCGACTATTAAATGATCCCATGCCAAACCTAAAACATAACTCAATTGAGGATAAGTAGGGAATTGATTCCAAGCAAAAAGCTCATAATCAGTATTTATATCATTCCTTAAAACATCAATTATTGTTTTCTGCCCATGAACTTTCACTCCATTTCTTTTTATAATTTCTCTTTCACTTTCTGGAATAGCCCTAATAGCATTAATTTGTTCAGAAGAAGAATCTATAATCTCATCGCTTTCTAAGTGAATCAAAATTTCATCTTTAATTGGATTTTGCTGAAAAAAAGGTATATCAATTATTATGTTTTCATTTTCAGGTGGTTTATTAAAGTTATATATTTTCCCTACAAAATGTTCCATCATTCTTCCTGCCCTACCTTTGATATTAGAATAATCAAAAAAATCTATCTCTTTTGGTCTGCCGTTTAGTTTAAGTCCCTTATGCCTATCAAAATAAATTATGTTTTTAGCACTAGTATTTACTCCTTCAATTATAGTAGATGTACAAAACAAATACTTTAATTTTCCTTGATTAAAATAATCAATTATTGAAGTTGTAATATGCTTCTGTAAAGCTCCATCATGAATACCAATGTTATTTTTTAAATTTTTTAAAACACTCCAGTCTTCTGCCACATTATCATTTATCCACTCTGCTAAAGGATAATCGTTGGAAGGAGTTGATACCCTTCCAGTTAAATAATTTGAGAATTTTTTTGACAAATCTCTAACTCTATTAGGTGAAGAGCAATAAATAAGTGTCTGCTCTTGCTGTAAAGAAATTAGCAAATCAAAAAGAACTTTTTCTTTGTATATTTTTTTGTTTCCAGTATCTCCAAATTCTCCAATATATTCTTGATAGATGTTTACTTCATTTGAATCCACTAATGAGTAATTACTTTTAAAAAAAATAGCATTATATTTTTCTTCAAAGCCTTGGCTAATACTATCAATATTTGGCCCTAATAAATAAAATTTAGGGCTAAATTTTTTAAGCATATAGTGAAATGCATTATTCAACGAAGACGATCGTTCATCATCTCTTTTACCACTCAATTTATAAAATTCATCAATTACTAAAAAATCAACAAATGGAAAATCTTGATACTCATTTACACGCTCAGCTGTGAAAAGGAAAATATTTCCTTTATCTCTACTTGCCTCTTGGGATGTTCTAACTATCAACTTATAAGACTTGTTATATTTCAATAATTTTTTCCTCGTTTCATCTAACAAGGCTAGAGTCGGTTGAATTACAACAATGTTTTTAAACATTAATGAAGCTACAATTTCTTCAATAAGAAGACTTTTTCCAAAACTTGTTGGAGCGCTAACAATTACGTTTTTATCACCATTTAATAGTTTTAAGAGCTCAAATTGTTCATCATGAAGATATTTATTTTCCAAATTTTCTGAAACATGAAGTTCTTTTCGAAGTTGCCCAGATATGTTAGAGAATTTAAATCTGTCTTTATATTTTTCTAAGTAAGGATAAAAGCCAGAAGCTTCAACTAAATCTGTCCAAATTTCATGCGTTGATTCATGAAGTTTATTCCAATTATGTAAAATATGAATTACCAATTTTCTTCCATCATTTTCATTATCTTCTAAAAGTGAAGAACATGTTTGTGCAAGATCAAAACTTTGATCAAAATTTAGTTCTTCAGATTGATTAACGAAATTTAATAACTCTTCCATCATTATTGATTTTTAAACAATTTTTCATGAAGTACTTTTATTAACTCTTTTTTACTCGGTATAGGAAAAAGTAGAAGTACAATATTTAATTCAGTTCTTATTGGCTCTCCCACTTCATCTTTTATACTTTTCATTTTTGTTTCAAATTCCAATTTTATTTCAGCAATTTCATCTCTTAAATCAGCATTAAACTTATCTGAATTAACATCTGCACATCCTTCAAAAATTTTAGATTGATAAGTACAAACTAATGGTATCGTTACTGATTTAATGAAATCCTGAAGTCTTTTTTCTTTTTTCTCAACCTGCTTCAAAGTTTTAAACCATTCTTCTTTTCTTTTTAAAAATTCAGAATATTCAACCTCTGTATTTAAATCTTCGTACTCGTTAAGGGGTTTAAATGCATCTTTCTTCTTATTAATAAGCGCAATTTCACGGTATAAAAAATCAGTTTTAAAATGATTAACAATATCATCTACTAAGTCTTTAACACCTAATTTCCCTGCATGGCCAGTTTTTCTAGCATACAATTTAGACTCACCTAAATAAATTGAATTTAGAGTTTCATCATTTAAATCTTTTCCAATATGGACAATATCGAAACCATGAACAACCGCATTGTCGGTGTCTTTAAAATGTATTTTTGACAACAACGGTTCAGTGTCAAAAAAATCTCTCAAAAGGAGATGCAATATCATTTCCCCAAATTCTCCTTTCTTTAGATATTTTTTTTCTTCTTCTAATTCACAATCTGACAACTCCGAATCTTCGTCTACATATACCCATTTTACTTGTTTATATTCATCAATTCTATATATCGCAGTTGCAGCCTCCTTAAGAATTCTTCTATCATATTTTTTTAGAATTCCTGTATGGTAACCAAATGCAAAATCAACGATGACATCCATCAAAAGTTCAGTAAACTCTTCATTTCTATACCTTCCAAGATCAAATCCCAAGTAGTAAACTCTTAAGTTATCTTCTGACAAAGTATTAATAACAGTATGTGAATTAAAAGCCATAATTTAATTGTTTTACCCTAACAGGGTAATTACCAATCAAATCTAAGAACATTCCTACTAACTTCTTTACGGGAAACCTCATTATCACAAAATTTTTAACCCTGTCTATAAACAATCTATACTTTTATCGATGAACTGCAACTTATCAACAATAACCTTTTCGCAATACAATTCTAACTGTAATTTTTGTTGTTACACTAAAAAGATGTAGTACCTTTGTACCATGAAACTAAGTTTGCTACCGCTCGCTCTGGGCGGCCTTACCATAGGCATCACAGAGTTCGTTATGATGGGCCTTCTGCCCGATATCGCACACGACCTTAACATCAGCATACCACAGGCGGGCCACCTTATCTCGGCATATGCCCTGGGTGTGGTCATTGGCGCACCGCTGCTTGTTATTGCCGGGCGAAACTTCCCTCCTAAAAAAATGCTGCTGGCTATGGCCATTATGCTAACGGTTTTCAACGCACTGTCTATCATCGCACCGGGTTACAACCTGCTGTTTGCGTCGCGTTTCCTTTCGGGGCTGCCGCATGGGGCTTTCTTTGGGGTGGGTGCCGTTGTTGCCAGCCGCCTTGCCGATGCCGGTAAAGAGGCACGCTCTATCGCTATTATGTTCTCGGGGCTTACCATCGCTAACGTGGTTGGGGTTCCGCTGGGAACGTACATAGGCCACAACTACAGCTGGCGTTATACCTTTGTGGTTGTTACCGTTATAGGGCTTATTACCGTGCTTACCCTGCTGCTGCTCATGCCAAAGCTCGAATCCAAAAGGATTGACAGCATCAAAACGCAATTGCAGTTCTTTACTAAGATAGACGCATGGCTTATCATATTTATCGTAGCTATTGGTACGGGCGGGCTGTTCTGCTGGATCAGTTACATTGCCCCGCTACTGACCGAAATATCAGGCTTCGCTGCCGAGAACGTTCCTTACATCCTTATCCTCGCCGGACTGGGGATGGTAGTAGGTAACTTCATCGGGGGCCGCCTTGCCGACCGTTTCTCTCCTGCCACTACAGTACTTGCCGTACTGCTTATTATGGCAACCAACCTGTTGGCGGTATACCTGTTCTCCGGCAACCAGATCGTATCACTGATACTGGTTTTCCTTACCGGAAGCCTGTCGTTTGCCGTGGTCGCTCCCGTACAGATGCTGATGATACAGGCGGCTCAGGGTGCCGAGATGATTGCTTCCGCATCGCTACAGGCCAGCTTTAACATCGGGAATGCGCTTGGAGCCTTCCTTGGCGGACTGCCTCTGGTTATGGGCTACAACTATGCTTCGCCAAATTTAGTTGGCGTTGCTATGGCACTGACGGGTTCGGTTACCGCTTTGGTGCTGATCAGCCGAAATAAAAAATTGGCACAGCTCAAAACCGCATAAATATTGATCTTTAATTTCTGAATATTGAATGACCCCGGAAAGCAATTTTCGGGGTCATTTTTTTTTGCAAAACTCTGCCACTTTGAACCTCTGAAACTTTATTTCTTTACAATTATACCAAAAGTGCAACATTAACTTTTCAACTTTATGACATTCAGACTTTTGACCACCCCTAATTTTACGCACCAAAATGACGTTTTTGGCGTTTTTGAGATACCAAAAGCGTAACATTAACAATTGCGAAATCCTTATGATATTTTGCGGTAATTGTTATAAAATAAGGTTTTTAACGCGTTATTAGCAATGAAAAAGGTTACCTTAGCGGTTGCAACCCCACTTACACTGAGAATTTCTTACTATATGAACACCGGCAACGAAATGAACTTCGCCACAACACTCAATCTTACTAATCGGTTAAAACAGTCGGTAAGGGATTATGTGTCCGGAAATGGCGAAAGGGTCATCCTTGCAGATTATGCATTTTTAACACCTGAATCTTCGCAAAGCCCTGAAAAATCAAGACTTAGCATTATAGATACGGCTGCCTCCGTGATGGATCTGCACGACAAAGGCAACACTCCTGAAGCTACCAAAACCCTTGAAATACTGGACCTTAAGGCTGAAAATTACATTTTGCAGCTTGAGCTTTTGCAGTTAAAGAAAGACATTCCGCAAACCGCTAGCACTGAAGTCGATAGCTTTGTACTAAATCATCACAGCCAGCTAACCCGTGGTGTAGAAGACATCAATCAGATGTATTCCGATAAAAGCACTGACAGTCAGGAGACAAGACAGAAATTAGACACCTATTTCAGGCAGGCTCCTATAGGCATCCTTATCCTGAAAGGCCCCAAACTGATGGTTGAAGTTGCCAACCCTCTATACCTGCAACTCGTTGACCGTGAAGCAAAAGACTTTCTGAATAAGCCCCTTTTCGAGGCACTACCCGAGATAAAAGGCCAGGCCATTGAAGATATCATTATGGAGGTTTACACCTCAGGAGTACCCTATGTTGGCGATGAAGTGGGCGTATACCTTATGCGCAACGGACAGAAGGCCATGTGCTACTTTAATTTTGTATACCAACCTCTTTATGAGGAAGATAAAAGTGTTTCAGGCATCATTGTTGTTTGTACTGAGGTAACGGATATCGTTAATACCAAGAAGGAACTTACCCTTAAAAAGAAGGAATTCAGCAACATAGTGATGCAGTCGCCTATTGCGATCACCATCCTGAAAGGTGAAGACTTCATTATAGACATCGCTAACGAAGTGATGCTTAAAGACCTGTGGCGCAAGGAATTTCACGAGGTTGTAGGCCGCAGTATACTCGAAGTTTTCCCGGAACTATATGAACAGGATTATCCCCGTTTGCTTAAAAGCGTAATGGAAACCGGTAAGCCGCATCGTGCCACAGAATCACCTGCTTATGTAGATTCTCATGATGGAAGAAATCTGTATTACCTTGATTATGAATACGCTCCTCTCTACAATACAGATGGGACAATAAATGGCATCATGTGCACAGTAAACGACGTTACACCCCGTGTAAAAGCACGTGAAACTGAAAACGCAGCCCATAAAAGATATGCCCATCTTATTGAAACACTGCCCATTGCAATGTACACCATTGACGCCAACGGCTATATCGACCTTTACAACAAGGCCGCTGAAATACTATGGGGTCGCAAACCGGAACCGGGTATCGACCGTTGGTGTGGTTCATATAAGCTTTCTGCCCTTGACGGGACACCAATTTCGCACGACAACTGCCCTATGGCTATGGCTTTTAAGGAAGGCCGTTCTATTGAGGAAGAGATATATATGTACCGCAGCAATGGCGAGCGTCGCCATGTTATCGTTCACCCGCAGGCGCTGCTTGACGAGAACGGCAAGACCATTGGCGCGACCAAAGTAATGATAGACATTACCGAGCGTAAAGAAGCTGATGAGGCACTCCGCAAGAGTGAAGAGAAGTTCAGACTATTGTCAGCATCACTGGAAAACCTTGTTGCTGAACGCACTAACGAACTTAAAAACGCCAATCAGGAGCTGCAGAGTACCAACAAGGAGCTTTCTTCCTTCGCCTACATATCGAGCCACGACCTTCAGGAACCACTGCGAAAAATACACACTTTTGGTGGCATTATTATGGCGAATGAGTTCGAAAACCTCTCAGAATCAGGCAAGCGAAACTTTACACGTATGCAGTTGGCAGCAGGAAGGATGACAAAACTCATTCAGGATCTGCTTACATATTCGCGTTCCAATTCAGCCGAAAAAACCTTTGAAGAGGTGAACCTCAACACTTTATTAAGAGAAGTGGCCTCTGATTTTACCGATGCGATAAACGAAAAGAACGGCATCATTTCTATTGGCCCTATGCCAACAATTACTGCCATTCCTTTTCAAACAAGACAACTTTTCAACAATCTGGTATCAAATGCATTAAAATTTTCGCGTGACGGCATACCGCCCGAAATCACGATATTATCAGAAACCGTTTCAGGAAGCAGTATTGGCAACCCGAACGCAAATCCGGACAAAGAATACCTGCATATATCAGTAACGGATAACGGAATTGGTTTCAGCCCACAATATGCATCGCGCATATTTGAGGTTTTCCAGAGGCTGCATGGCAAGACAGAGTATGAAGGCACAGGCATAGGATTGGCCATTTGTATGAAGATTGCTGAAAACCATAAAGCCATACTTAACGCAACATCCCATCCGGGAGAAGGTGCGGTATTTAATATTTACTTCCCAATAAATTAAATAGAGCTCAGATTCTAAGGTTGCAACATATCTATTATATTTGCTTAAACTTAACCATCTGACACATGAAACTACGACAAATTATTTTTGTGCTGCTGCTTGCCACGGCATCGGCAACAGCACAAACTCTTGCAGTAAACACAAATGACACAAAAACCGGCTCAAGGTTAATACTTACAAAAAATCATAAAGGAAAAGAAATTACTGTTGACGACAGCGTTGCAAAAAACGGTTTGGTTTTTTTCTCCGCCGGATATCAGGCCAACACCGTTACTAACAAAGAAGTTAAGATTTTCTATATAGATCTTGATATCTACCATCATAACAACACTATCGGATGCATCAAGCAATCTGAAAACAATCTCATACTAATTCTTGAAGACGGAAGCGAGATGCAGTGTTTTCAAATGTCAGATACGGATTGCAGCCAGGAAGCCTATAAAGCAGCATTTGCACTTAACAACAAAAATGGCAGCTTTGAAGAAAATGAAAAAAACTTCAAAAAGCTTCAGACCGTGGGTATTACAAAAATTAAGGTAACTACAACCGAGACTACTCAGGAATACAAGACAACTTCAAAATCAAGAGAGTACATAAAAGCGCATTTTGCACTGGTTGCTAAAACACTTAACGCCGGAGCAGTAAAATAAGATTTATTTTAGCTGTAGCTTTAGCAATATATCCTTCTGCCTGTCATCTCCAAGCATAAAATCATGGGTTCCAAAGGCAATAAAACCATTTTTGGCGTAGAATTTTTGAGCATTGGTATTTTTATCCCAGACACCGAGCCATAAATAATCGAAATTATTCTTTACAGCAATATCACGGGCAGCATCCAGCAGGAACTGCCCTGTTTTTTTGCCCTGATGTTGGGCACTTACATAAATACGCTCCAGTTCAAGGCTTTTCGGATCGTTTAGATCCGTTTGCGAAGGTGCATAATTGATCTTGATGAATCCAATAGCTTCATGGCCTTCCATAGCAAAATAAAAAGTCGAAGAAGTACTGTTTATAACCTCCAGAAGTTTTTCAACAGAAAATTCCGTAGCGATATAGCTTTGCATATTCGCTTCGGTATTATATTGTGCATAGGTAGCGGTAAAAGTCGTTATGCTGAGATTGCGCAGCATTTCAACATGGCGCTCATCAGCCTTTAGGAGAATACAATTTTGCATGGTATAAAAATAAAAAAGTCCCCCGACTTGGCGGGGGACTCTGTGCTGGTAAGTTATAGGGAAGCCGAAGAAATAACTCTCCGGGCGATTAGCCTACTACTTTAACGTTTACAGCCGTAGGGCCTTTTCTGCCGTCTTCTACTTCGTATTCAACAGCATCTTTTTCGCTGATCTGGCCTACAACACCTGAAATGTGAACAAACACATCAGCTGAACCATCTTCCGGTACAATAAATCCAAATCCTTTTTCTTCGTTGAAGAATTTTACAACTCCTGATTTCATAAAAATAAATTAATGCCGCAAAAATGTAATAATTAATTGATTATACAATATTTTTCTTTAATTATTTTTTAAAAAAGATGTGAAATTTGTTCGCTTAGTAGTATTTGGGGCACTATAAATGGCTTTTTAAGTATAGAATACAAACAAAAAAACTGGAATATATAATCATAATAACTAACTAAGAAAAGAAGATAATGTCTTCCAAAAGACCCATTTGTTGTCTTTTTTTATATAAATATGAATACCACCGCTACTAGATCCCCTAAATCCGCAATATTCTATGGAAACCAGCATCTTACTTTTATCTACAGAAAAAATTGGAAAAGAAATATTATAATATCCTGTTTTACCATACTCTTGTTCATATACATTCCAAAGATTCTTCCAGTCACTCTCGGCAAGCTGTTGGAGCTTTTGAGTAGATATAAGTTTTTTATTTGCAATCCGTTTTGTATCATACATAGTATTCTTATACTCTTTTACCTGTGCCCGCAGCACACTTATATCTTCTTCTGAAAAATATTTCCGGGTAGTTTCCTCTAAAAGAACTTTATCCATCCCTTCCATTGATGAAGTAGGACTGACAGTGGGCTTATCCAGAATGTAGTTGTATGAAGGCTTCCCTTCAGCCGCCCATCCTTCACCTTCAAGCCCCTGAATCACCTGGTTGACGGCATCATACATTTCATCTTCCTGAGAGGGCTTGCTGCAAGCAGAAGCTATTACAATCAATATCGCAAATACTTTACATCTCATTAGCTGGCTTTTATATTCATTAAACTCAGAAATATAAAATATTATTTTGCACAAAACAAAAAACCCTCCACATTGCTGTGAAGGGTTTTGTAAAACCAGTGGTCCCACCTGGGCTCGAACCAGGGACCACCTGATTATGAGTCAGGTGCTCTAACCAACTGAGCTATAGGACCGGTTTTGAGGTTGCAATATTACTATTATTTTTAATGCGATGCAAATAATTTTAAAGGATTATTGCAACACTGTTATATCAGGAACAAATACTGACTGATAATGAAGTTTTTGCAGCCTTAAACAATTTCCTGGCAAAGCTCTATCAGTACGCCGTTCGTTCCTTTTGGATGCAGGAATGCTACCTGTTTATTGTCGGCTCCTTTTTTAGGTGTTTCGTTAAGTACTGTAAAACCTTCTGCTTTCAGGCGTGCGATTTCGGCAACGATATCTTCTACATCAAAAGCGATATGGTGAATACCTTCCCCTTTTTTCTCAAGGAATTTAGCTATTGGGCTATCCGGTGTTGTAGCTTCTAAAAGTTCAATTTTATTCGGGCCATTCATAAAGAACGAGGTCTTTACCCCTTCACTGGCTACTTCTTCCATTTTATAAGCCGGTGCTCCGAAAAGTTTCTCAAAAAGCTGATTAGAAACCTCAAGGCTATTTACAGCAATGCCTATATGTTCAATTTTTCTCATGTTTGTTATGTTTATTGTAGTCCGGCAAATATAAAACTTTGGACATTGATTTAAACTTTGAAACTCTGTAACTTTGAGACTCTGCAACTTCTAAGAAAATTAAGTACTTTTGCAAGATGGAAACAAATAGGCAAAAAAAGATAGGCGCCCTCCTACAGAACGACCTCGTAGACATACTACAGGGTGAGATACGCAAAAACGGAATCACCAATCTTATCATCTCTATATCTAAAGTTGCAGTTACCAGCGACCTTTCTATAGCTAAAGTATACCTTAGCGTATTCCCTTCAGAGCGTGGAGGCGAAATACTTGCTGCAGTGCGTTCTAATGCTCCGCTTATCAAGCATGATCTGGCACAGCGCGTTAGGCTTCAGTTGCGTAAAGTACCAAACCTGGTATTTTACATTGACGACTCTCTTGACCAGATCGAAAAGATTGACAACGAGCTTAAAGGCGAAAACAACCCAATTACAAACCCTGAATTGTTAGACAGGCGTAAAAAATCTTAATTCCGGAATCATAATTTGAGCTTCCCGTTTTACATAGCCCGACGCTATACCATTAGCCGAAGTAAAAGCACTGCCATAAACATTATTACAGGCATTGCAGCAACGGGTATTGTGGTAAGTACCGCTGCGCTGTTTATAATCCTTTCGGTTTTTAGCGGACTCAAAGATTTCAGCCTCTCATTCACCAATACTACCGATCCCGATCTGAAGCTTACCCCAGCAATGGGAAAATCGCTTATAGTAACTCCCGATCAGGAAGCCACCCTGCATCAGTTTAAAAACATCGCTGCTTACAGCAAGATTGCCGAAGAAAGGGTCCTGTTTTATTTTGACGGCAAGGAACAGGTAGCTTATATGAAGGGTGTAGACAGTCTTTTTACGACTGTGACCCCTATTAAAAAGAGTATGCCTTTCGGGCAATGGCTTCAGCCCTATACCGGACAGGCAGTTGTAGGTGCGTCAATAATGAGCAAATTCTCAATGTTCATAGGTGAATTCAACAGGGACTTTGAAGTATTTGTACCCAAAGCGGGCAAAGGTGCCATTCAGAATCCGGAAGATGCTTTTAACAAGACGGTACTGATCCCTACAGGCGTTTACAACATCAATGACGACCAGGACAGCAAATATGTTTACGTAGATGTAGCCCTTGCACAGGAACTGCTTCAGTTTAAGAAAAACCAGTATACTTCGATAGAATTTAAACTGATGCCCGGAACCAATGAAGCTGACATGCATAAAGACATTGAAAAGCTTTTTGGCAATAAGGTACTACTGAAAAACAGGGAACAGCTAAACGACTCGCTTTACAAGATGCTGAATGCCGAGAACCTGGTGACCTACCTTTTCTGTTCGCTGGTAGTGGTGCTTACGTTATTCTGCCTTGCCGGAGCACTCATCATGCTGATACTGGATAAAAGAGAAAACATAAAAACCCTATATAGTTTGGGTGCTGAAGTAAAGGCTCTTCGTAATATCTTCTTTTATCAGGGAATATTCATCACTACGCTGGGTGCAACATTCGGAATGCTGCTTGGCGCAGGGGTAATACTGG
Organism: Flavobacterium psychrophilum; assembly: GCA_003243255.1. Next base: position 35,796 of record QFQM01000021.1, read on the forward strand.
CTCAAAAATATTTTAGCCTGCTCATGATTACCAATACCATGGCCTATCCGGTTGAGTTCAGCGTTATGAATATTGTAATAGTATTGCTTACCATTTTTATCCTTGGAATCTTTGCTTCGAGAATAGCCGCAGCACGCGTGAGCAAAAAGCTTGTGGAAGCAGCATAATTATTTAAATAGTTATTAATTATCTAAAAAATAGCATAATAACTTTTTCTTTTTGCAGAATTTTATTTTCTTTGCCGTCAATTCTTTACGAACTATGAAAATTTTTGTTATCCCTATCCGCTAGGGATTGCCACCTCCGCACATAAATTTTTTACGGCATCTAATGCCCACGTTCGCTATTTCATCAATCTTATCAAATCAAACCAATGACACAGGACATTCAACATACCAGTGCATTATCACGCTTTTTTGCACTGCTAAAACAATCTCTTAAAGGAGAAAATATAGACTTTACCCAGGGCAGTATCCGCCGTGCGGTTATCCTGCTTGCTATTCCTATGATGCTGGAAATGGCTATGGAGTCGGTTTTCGCCCTTGTAGACCTTTACTTTGTAGGGCATTTGGAAAACAGCAGCTTTGCCGTACAAACGGTTGGCCTAACAGAATCGGTACTTTCTGTAGTATACTCTATTGCCATAGGTATGAGTATGGCAGCTACTGCGGTAGTAGCACGGCGCATAGGCGAAAAAGATCCGGTTTCTGCCTCAAAGGCCGGTATGCAGGCCATTATTATTGCCATAGCCGTAAATGTAGTTTTAGCCATATTCGGACTAATTTATGCTACCGATATTTTAATACTGATGGGCTCATCGGCTGAATCGGCAACCTTTGGAACACCTTTTATGCGTATTATGATGGGTGGCAGCTTTGTAATCATGCTGTTATTCCTTTTCAATGGTATATTCCGTGGTGCAGGTAATGCTGCCATCGCGATGAAAAGCCTTTGGATAGCCAACTTCTGCAATATCATCCTTTGTGCCATATTAGTACCCTCAATGGGACTGACAGGTGCGGCGATTGCCACTACCATTGGCCGAAGTGTAGGTGTGCTTTACCAATTGTATAATTTATTCAACGGGAAAGGCATCCTTAAAGTCGTTGCTTCTTATTTCCTTCCTGATTGGGAACAGATAAAATCGCTTGTAAAAGTCGCTGCCCCGGGAGTCTTGCAGTTTGTAATTGCTTCATGCAGCTGGATTTTCCTTGCAGAATTGGTAGCCACATCCGGTGGTGATGAAGGCTCTGCCGGATATCAGAGTGCTATACGTATCATGATGTTCTTTATGCTTCCGGCATGGGGAATGAGCGGTGCTGCGGCTACGCTGGTAGGCCAGAATCTTGGAGCCAAACTGATAGACAGGGCTGAACGTTCAGTATTTGTCACTGCAAAATTCAGCGTAACTTATATGGCTATCATTATGGTAATATGTCTTTTGGCTGCCGACCCGATGATGTGGTTCTTTACCAACAATGCCGATGTACACGATATTGCCGTTGAAGCCATCCGCATACTGAGTGCCGGATACATCTTTTACGGCATAGGCATGGTATTATTGAATGCCTTTAACGGAGCCGGTGATACCAAAACCCCTACATGGGTCAACTTCTTCGGTTTTTGGATCATACAGATACCTTTAGCTTATGTACTTGCCAGGCATTTCAACTGGGGACCTACGGGCGTATTTTGGGCAATCCCAATCGCCGAAACCTTTATGACGATAATCAGCTTTATACTTTTCAGACGTGGAAAATGGAAAAAAGTTGAAGTATAATTATAAAATATTTACCCCCAAAAGCCCTGTATTTACGGGGCTTTTTTAATTTACCGAAATTTTTTTCATCTTTTTTTTTGTAACGAATGAACGATTGCTTTACATACTTGTTATAAATCACAATCAAAAAACGAATAACATGAAAAAAGTAATCTTTTTAATCGCAGCAGTAGCATCAACATTATTTGGTAATGCACAACAAGCTAATGACAACAACTCTATGTTATGGAAAATTGAAGGCAACGGCATAGAAAAACCTTCGTACCTGTTTGGCACAATTCACATGCTTTGTGAAGAAGACTTTAAGATCAAAGAAAAAGTAAGCAACGCTTTTAACAGCACTTCTAATTTAGTGCTTGAGGTAAACCCTACCGATCCGAAAGAAATAGAAGGGATGCAAAAAATGATGAAAAGTGACATCACCCTATCAAGCCGTCTTAATGAGGCCGAAAGAAAAGATTCTGTGTTGTAAAACAATTTTTTTTAGTTTTATTTAGTGATAAATTGTGTAAAATGACTTTAAATTGT
>QFQM01000292.1 GCA_003243255.1 Flavobacterium psychrophilum
TCCACCCGACCACCCGTAAAACACCTTGGTAAAAAGATTGGCCGCATACGCGAGATGCTGGGCATGAAGCAGGAAACCCTGGCCGAAAAGATGGGCATCAGCCAGCAGAGCATCAGCAAGATGGAACAAAACGAAACCATTGATGATGCCACGCTGGAAAGAGTGGCCAAGGCGCTGGGGTTAAGTAGTGAAGTGATCAGAAACTTTACTGAAGAGGGTGCTTTAAATGTTATTGCCAATACGTTTAACAGTCACGAGAACTCTGTCTCAATAGGATATCAGTCCACTTTCAATTTCAATCCAATCGACAAATGGATTGAAGCCATCGAAGAAAATAAAAAACTTTATGAAGCCTTGCTTAACGCAGAGCGGGAGAAGGTGGCCTTATTAGAGCGCATGCTGGAGAAGAAAAAATAGAGCAGGTCCGTAACTTCAAAAGTGCGCTATACCCAACCATACAGGTCGATATAGCGCATTTTGTTTTTCAGAATAAGGATATAAAGCATAATGCTTTAATGTTGATACGTTAGCGGTCAGGGTAAGAGGATGCGCACTCGTTAAACATGAGCGACCATTTGACAAACTTTTTAGAACCCTTTTAGAAATATAAAAATGCAATACGAATTAGTAAGAGACGAAAACGGGAAACATCAAATTGGGGGCGAGGTTCCGAAAGACTTTAACATTCCAACCAATGAGTTTATTGCAGGCTTTCAATATCTGGGCTTTATAGACAATTCTGATCCTTTATTTTCCTGGCTACCTTTTAGAGTGAACTTAATTCATCCAATTTATACAGATGAATGTTCCGTTTTCCTTGATTATACCAACCCAGGCAGTCCGACAATAATTGAGCCGTTGGACACAACAGCATCAACGAGTGCCTTTGATGAAGTTGACAAAAACTCTAAAATTATCTGGGAAGCAGTGAAAGTAGGTACAGAAGAAAAACAAGAAATTGATGAATTCGAAAGTATTGGTATTTGTGGAAAACCTGAATGGCTTCAAGAAGATGAAACGCCAACGTGCCCAAAAAGCGGAAAAAGAATGAAGTTCTTGTGTCAGCTGGGAAGTTTTGGCGACATAAAATCGACCTACTCAAATGTAATACCGAAAAACGGAATGGCTCAATATTTTGAAAAGCTGAATTTCTGGTGCGATGGAAATCTGTATATTTTCATAGAACCGACAACACGGACAATGTGCTATACTATGCAGAACACATAAGTGAACAATCTAATAGACAAAGTCCGAACCGCTAACACAAGCTATAAGTCATGGCGGAACATTGGATGATTAATTTTTATAATTCGGTGTGCCGCACGTTATATATATATATAAGCGTTAGCAGTTATTTTTTCAGGAAAGACTAACCATGCATCATGGGACATAGATTTAATATATTACTAACTATTCTTTTCATTCTGTTCTCCGGGTTTGTTAGAGCGACAGATTGGACCCAAGAGCAACCATCCATTTCTAAGACGTGTGCCTTGATAAAAAAATACATTGACAGTCGAGAACCATTCAACGTTACAATAGTTAACAGTCATAATGGACGTTATACGATCACTTCATCGATTTGGGCTGGGGCTGATAGCGTGAGGTTATTAACTCATGTGATTGACATGACTGGGGGGAAAAGGGATACTACTATCAATCTTGATAAAAAGGACTTCTTATTCAAGTTGAGCAAAGCATCGTCCCCGATCAACTCTACTAAATTAGCGGGACACTATCAAAGAATATCAGTCAATAGAAAGGGAATTGAGGACACATTTGAAACAGTTGACGGAAGGACGCTCATGGACCTTTTAGAGTACGGAGAATGAAAAACAACCGCTAACAAGATGTATAAAAATGGCTGTGATACACCGACAAGGGGGACATTTAACAATGAGACATTTATAGACGGTGACTCACGAGACGATGTTTTTAAAGCGGACAATCGAGGTTATATTCTGGTGACAGAGAATGCGAAACACTGGATTGAAAGTAATGCGGGGGACTGGGTTACATTTGAATTGGTGTGACGGCAATGGTGGCTAACACAAGCTACAAGTCATGGCGGAACATTGGATGATTAAAAGGATAAAACGATGAAGAAAGTAGAAATATTTGAAAACGAAAGAGCGACAGGCTACAACCAGTTTGTAGAAACATGGATACCGAATTATAACTATTTCTTAGACCGTTTACCAAAACTATTAAGCGACGCGAATGGAAAAGAGTTGTTGGTAGTTGGTTGCGGAACGGGAAACGAAATAGAAAGATTTGTCAAAGCACCTGAACATTGGACAATTACAGGCATTGACCCTTCGCCTGAAATGATTAAACAAGCGAACGACAAATTTCAAAACCACGACAACGTAAAGCTGTTTACAGGTTTAGTTTCTGAACTTGAAATTGACAAAAAGTACAGCGTAGCAACGCTTTTGCTGGTTTTGCATTTTCTTGACGATAACGGTAACAAACTAAATTTACTGAAAGATATTGCCGACAGATTGGTTTCGGGTGCGGCATTTGTAATGCTTGACATAACAGGCGACAAAAACCAAATCAAACAAAACCTAAAAGTTCTTAGACATCTCTTGCCAGACGGCTTGGACGCAGAACAAATAAACAACCGGTTGAGCAGAATAGAAAACGAACTTTTTGCAGTTTCAGAAGAACGGCTTTCAGAATTATTGCAGGAAGCGGGATTTGAAAAACCACTTCGCTTTTTTCAATCGTCAATTTACATGGGTTGGCTGACAAAGAAAAAATGAATGAAGTGAACAACGGAAAACAACGAACTGCTAACATCGGCTTGGCAATAGGGTGGCTACGTATTTCTATGCAACATTTGTGCAAGGCTCGACAGCAATAATTCTATTGAACTTTTATGCTAAATATTCGCCACATCCTCAAGCCGAAAAAACGTTGGCAACAATTTGGCACCGTTGCTACGAAGACAGGAAAATAAATGAGTACACACATATGACTGAACGCTCTTTTGAACCAATCAATTAAGATAGATTAAATTATAAACAAACATTAGGCATGAGCAGAATTCACTTGTTTGAGGTTGAAGACAAAAAATGGTTTCCCTCATTTCTGAGAGATTACATGACCGATTTTTTACAATTCTTTGCTAACAAAATGGGCATTTTAAATCCCGTTGTACCAATAATTGAACAAGCTCTGCGTAAAAGCAATAGCACTACAATTATTGACCTTGGTTCGGGAGGAGGTGGCGCACTTATTGGTCTTAACCGAGATTTAAAAAATAGAATTCCTGAATTAAAAATAGTATTAACCGACTATTTCCCGAACATTGATGCATTTGAAAGGATTAAAAGAACCACAGATAACATAATTTACGATGCGCGTTCTGTTGACGCAAGAAACGTTCCTGAGAACTTAAAAGGGCTTAGAACTCTTTTTTTAGCTTTTCATCATTTTAAACCCGATGACGCTAAGTTGATTTTGCAAAATGCTGTAACGTCAGGAAGCTCTATAGCCATTTTTGAAGCTTCAGAAAGAAGCGCTCTTAGCATTTTAGCTATGCTGTTTTCACCCATCTCAGTATTGCTGACAACACCATTTATTCGGCCTTTTAAAGTTGGCAGAATATTTTTTGCTTATATAGTTCCAATCGTTCCACTGTTTGTTTGTTGGGACGGTGTTGTTTCCTCTTTGCGAACCTATTCAATAGATGAAATGAAGGAATTAGCTAATCAAGTGAAAGGAGCGGAGAACTACCATTGGGAAATTAATCAAATCAAATCAGGTGGATTAAATTTATTCTACATGACAGGTACTGCAAAATGAAGCATTAGCGCTTGATAATTAGTAGGTTTTATCTTCGCTAGTACATTTAGTCACGGTAGACAGTTACGTTTTCATAAGCCAGTCACTGCAAAAAGACAAGCATTAATGGCAACCCTGAGAACGACCGTTACTTCACCCAAATTCGACAGACAAAATGCACGAGAATCTATTAAATATCGTACGACAAAAAATACACATTTCGAACAAAGACACTGAACTCTGCACTAAGTATTTTGAACCTGTTATTTTCCCGAAAAACAGGATCATTGAGGAAGAAGGAAAAATTCCTCAATACTTGTATTTTGTAGTTTCTGGTTATATGCGATTGTTCCATTACAATGACAATGGAGATGAAATCACTTCGCATATTAATTGCCCTCCCGGTTTTATCACTTCCTATTTCAACTTTATTAACCAGACGAAAGCTACTGAAAATGTGGAGTGCATTACTGAATGTGAACTGCTTAGAATATCCAAAAACAATTTGGACCTTATCACTTCAAAAAGTGAGGCTTTTAAGGATTTTAGTATTTGGGTATTTCAGCAGTCAATAGCCTACAATGAAAATCGTTCCAAAGAATTGGCAACACTTACGGCAGAACAACGATACCAAAAGTTAATGGATAACTCTCCTCATATCATTCATAATGTTCCACTTCAATACATTGCTTCTTTTTTAGGAATGAACTCCAAAAGTTTAAGCAGAATTAGAAAGCAAATGATTAAGTAACATTTGCGAAGTGCTTCTGAACAATCATTGCAGAATTTTGTGTCACCATTTTAACTAATTGAATATGACACAGAAAAATCTGGCTTTGGTTACTGGTGCAAACGGACACCTTGGTAACAATCTTGTAAGACTGCTTATAGATAAAGGAATTCCTGTAAGGGCTTCGGTTCGTAATACGAAAAACAAAGAACCTTTCGTTGGTTTGGACTGTGAAATTGTTCAATCCGACATCACAGACAAAGATTCTCTTTTAAGAGCCCTGCAAGGCGTAGAAACATTTTATGCAGTTGGTGCTGCTTTTAAACTTTGGGCAAAAGACCCCAAAAAGGAAATTTATGATGTAAATATTCAGTAAGCACCCGACCAAGTGCGTCTTCCTAGTAATTTATTAGTTCCGTTGTTTTGTGTAAAAAGAATTATGAGGTATAC
>QFQM01000022.1 GCA_003243255.1 Flavobacterium psychrophilum
TATTTCACTTTTAAAATCATTTATATACGATGGCAGATTCTTTTTTTAAGAAAGAAAACAACAAGAAAAAGACCCTAATAAAAAAACAGAAGGCGCAAAAGCGACAGGACAGGAAAACGAGCAATAACAAAGGTAAAGGCTTTGAAAGCATGATTGTTTATGTCGACAGGAATGGGCATTTTACGGATACGCCGCCGGATGCCTTAGCACCTACCTACAAGCCTACACCTAAAATCTCGTCGAATAGACCGTGATTATTACAAATCGATAAATTAAAACTATTCAAATTAAATATTAAAAAATGCAAGAAGGTAAAGTAAAATTCTTCAATGAAGAAAAAGGTTTCGGATTTATCACTCCCAATAACGGAGACAGCGAGATTTTTGTCCACGTTTCGGGTCTAAAACAAAGCGTTCGTGAGAATGATGAAGTCCGTTATGATGTGGAAGAAGGCCGTAAAGGGCCAAATGCAACAAACGTGGTCATTGCATAAAGTACTATAACACTAATTACAGAGTAGCTGCATATAAATAAGCAGGTGCTTACCTTTTAACAACCATAGGCAGTAGTAGTTTAATTGTTACTATTTGTTATCTGGTAGTTAGGGCTGGTAATAACGAATAATATATTACGCATGGGCTACCCTGCACATACAGCACATATCTATCATAAGCCATCTACCTATGAGATAAGTGCAACACTGAAAAATTAGCACTTTCAGGATTTCGAAAAGGATATGAAATAACGGCACAATGTAATTCTGGGCATTTAATGGCGCACCTTAACAGACTAACAACAACTTGCTATGAATAAATCCGACAAAAAAATAATATTAAAAAAATTGATTGAAGAGTTTTTCCGCGAAACCGAACCTATTGTTCTAACAAGGTTGCGCGATAAAATTTACGGTGAGATATGCCATTTGCCTATGTCATCCAATGATAAGTATAATCTCGAAGAAGAGATGTACTTGTGGAATTATAAAAGTGATCAATACATTCAAAATATAAAAAGCAACTCGTTGCGCACAAATGTTGCTGCGGATTTTGAGGCAATGTTACAAAAAGTGGATATTTCTCTATTAGGTAATTAGACCTCACAGATCATGAGAATTAACATCTAACGATAGCAATCCCCAACAGGACAGCCAAACCGCTGTTTTGCATGTTTTATAAAATTTATCCTACAGGTAATAGGCCAATCTCTTTAAATCCTGCATAAAATGGTTTGGATTTTGTACATTTGGGGTCACGAATGAAAATCCCGAAATCAAATTGATTTCGGGATTTTTTTATATCCAACATTTTTATCTGTATTTTTAATTTTGTTATTTCGAATGCTTTGAATATTCAACATCAGTAAATCATTATTAAAGCATGGCAACTAAGGAAACAGAATTACTATTCAGCCACTTTGAGCAATATATCAAACTAAGCGAAGAATTGAAATGTGCTTTGGAGGAAAGGGTTACGCATGTTTATTTTAAAAAAGGCGCAATGGTGCATGATTCCGATAAAATATGTACCCAATCTTATTTTATTCATAAAGGAATTTTCCGGGTCTACTTTATAAAGGGAGGCAAAGAAATAAGTGAATACTTTCCGGCAGAAAAAGAATGGTCTAATTCACCTAAGAGTTTTATCACAAGACAGAAGGACATTTATTATATCGATGCTATTGAAGATACTGAAGCCTTTTGCCTCAATGTCGATGACCTTGTGTATCTCTTTAATAATTTTCCTGAAATGGAAAGGTATTCAAGGCTTTCAATGGGAACGGTCTTTGGGCATTTAATGGAACGGATTGTTTCGTTACGCTTTTCAAGTGCCAGGGAAAAATACCTGCATTTTATTGATACCTACCGGGATATACATCATAGGATTCCGCTGGGAATGGTAGCTTCCTATCTGGGCATAACACAGGAAACCCTAAGCAGGATTAGAGCTGAAAAGTGATTTTATGATTTACATCAAAAGTATTCTGCAGCATTATTTACACATTTGTTCTAAACATAGAACTCATGAAAAAAATACATTTTGCTCTGCTTTTAACACTTATCTCAGTTTATGCGTTTCCGCAGGATACACTTAAGGTAAAAAATGTACAGGCTATCCTATTTACCGGAAAATCTGAAAAAGAACCTCTTATAGTAGGTTTAGGCGGTTCAGAAGGAGGTAACGCCTGGACCAGTGATTATTGGAAAAACACACGTGATCAATTTTTATCTAAAGGATATGCATTCTTAGCCATAGGCTATTTTGGATGTAAAGGAACACCTCCAATACTAGACAAAATTGCCCTTGAGGATGTTCATAACGCAATCGTTGCGGCTACTGCCAACAATAGAATAGATAGCAAGAGGATTGCGGTCATAGGTGGTTCGAGGGGCGCAGACCTTGCTTTGCTCCTGGCAAGTTATTACAATGATATATCGGTTGTAATAGGTATGTCTTCAAGCCATGCTGTTTTTCCGGGGCATACCCAGGAGTTTAACTCTTCGTGCTGGACTTATAACAACAAAGAACTCCCCTACATACCGGTTAATGAAGCAGCGGTACCCTTTCTTATGAAAAATGATCTGCGCGGAACCTTTGAAGCAATGCTTCAGGATACTGTAGCTGAAAAAAACGCACTAATACCTGTAGAAAAGATTAAAGGTTCTGTACTACTACTATCGGCCACCCGGGATGAAATAATCCCTGCTGTAGAAATGGCAGAAAAAATGATGTCGCGGCTTAAAGCTAGTAAATTCAGCTATGACTACAAACACATAAGTTATGAAGGAGGACATAGTGAACCTACAAAACATTTTGATGTAATCTTTGATTTTTTAGAAACCCATTTAAAAACAAAATAATCGAAAAAAACACCATCATTATTTTTAACTTCTTTGGATATAATTACAATGGTGCATTGAGAATAATTCCTTGTAAAAACAAGAAAAGGCACTCCTAAAGTGCCTTTTCCCGCAACTGAAAATTCAGCTGCTCTTAATCGAAACTAACTCTATTTTTATTGAAGTGTAAGATTAACAGAAATCTTAATTTCTTCTTTCACTTTTACAAGCCCGCCAAACTTTTTAGGTGGTGTTAAATCGAACTCAGAAAACTGAACAACCAGTGTTCCTGTAACTCCGTTTGCTGTAGTTTTAAGAGATGTTTTTTCATACATCTTTTCTTTGCCCGCAAGCTTTAATTTAAGATCACACATATAGTGATGGTTATCCTTTCTTAACCTGCACATTTCTACTCTTATGTCTTTAAACTCCTTTGCTTTTATGGTTTTCCTGAAGTCCCGGTTCAGCAAAAAGTTATGGCATCCAAAGGCATCAGACGGGATTATATATAAAATAGAGTCGTCCCCTGATGCTGTTTTACCTACATGAACGGTATCACGCTGCTCAAGTTGGTAAGTGCAGTTAAAATCTCCAACAGATGTTGCGCCCTCAATCGTAAAAGCCTGTTTCAGAATTATAATGCTGCCTCCCGGGTTTTCGGGAAATGTAGCCAGAGAGGCAAGCATTATGCATACAAACTTCCACATATCACATCTCTTTTAGAAGGCTATTGCAGCTTCAGCTACAAAGCCGTTGAATTTACCTCCGTTAAGTATGTTTGTTGGTGCAAAACCATCATATTTTTGGTTTACGTATTCCAGCTTCACTAAAATGTTTTTGGTCATATACCAGCCGGCGCCAATGTTGAAACGTGTCACATCAATATTTTCCCCGGCAGCAGTTTCGCCACTCACACCATTGTATCGTCCACCAAAGTATAAGTTTTCATCTTTACCGAAACGGTATAGTAATTCAGCTGCATATTGCTCATAAGTCCTTCTGTCAGTTTCTGTAATAGCCCTGCCACTTGCATTTTCATAGATACCGAAGAACTCAAGACCTTTGTACTTAACAAATGGATTTACCATAAATGCTGTCAGCTTGTTCTGGAAGCCCGGCAGAATTTGTCCTGACCTGAAGTTTGCAGATGAAGTAGCTGCCGTATTTTCCATTACAAAATAGTATCTTGAACCTGCCCTGTCGCCGTCATAAAAGTCAGTTCTTTTTGTTTCTGCCGCATTGTATGCAGATCCCGTAAGCCTTAACCTTAAATCTTCGTTAAGTTGTTTGTCGTAACCAAATTTTGCATATACAGACGGGCTCGTACCACCGTTAGCCGTTTGATTTAGTCTTCCATTGGTTACACCTACCATTCCAAGCCATCCGTCCCTTTGGTAATACACCTCCGCAAAAACCATTGTAGCATAAGCATCCATCAGATAATTACCTACAAACGGATTGGTTAATGTATTAGCATTATCGCTCCTCCTGAAGTGAGCATCACCATAATTGATTTCATTGTGGCCGATTTTGATGCTAGCATACTTCATTACATCTTTAAGAAAGTCTTTTTCGATGAAATCAAGCTTATCAATTTGCAGGTACCCCCCTTTTACATAGGTTTCGTTATGATGGCGTGATGATAGAAATGTCCTTAGGTGAAGATTAACCCCATCATATAGAGCCACATTGATATCAAAGTTTGCTGTAGCCAGGTTAAAGTTGTTACCAATGTCATACAGCTGATTGGTATTTACACCATTTACTATATTTGGCGTAGCTGTATTTTCATGCCCTACTGCCTGAAACTGTAAAGCGAATCCACCACCGATATTAACACGAACCCTGTCAAAGGTTGTGACGGAATCTTTTTTGGGTTCGAAAAGATTTTTTGCATCTTTATTCTGAATATAGAAGTTATCCATTTTATAGTTTTGCTCCTGGGCAAAACCAAAGGCTGTAATCATTAAGAAAATGAAAATTGACAAATGAGTTTTCATGTGGTTTGTATTTGATGTTTATGTTATTTGAAACTAACTGTAAATGATATTTTTACAGCATCCCCAGTTTTAATAGTACCCAACATGGCTGTTGGTGGGGTAATCTTGTAATCGGTTAGCTTAAAGCTGTAATCGCCGGTAAGAGTATGTTTACCTGCTGCTGATGCGACTTTTACAGGTATGCTTACTTCTTTTGCAACGCCGGCTATAGTAAAGGTTCCTTTTAGTGTATATCCGGTTCCCGTTTTTTGTGCCTGTTTCAAATCGAATTTTACTGTTTTATACTGGCTGGTTTTTAGTGCTTTATAAGCATTTTTATCCATTCCAGATTTGCCGCTTTTTATAGTTTCTGCGGGCATTTCTACAACCAGGGAAGATATATTGTCCAGCTTAGTACCCTCCAGTGTCGCCACAAGCTTACCTGTTGCCATACCCGATGTCATATCCCAGTCATGAAGTGACGAAGTTCCGGATATGGTGAGTGTAGGTTTTGAATCAAGGGTTAAACTTTCCTGTGCCTGTATACTTGCCGTTGTAAATAGTAACAAAATCATGTTTAGAACTATACCTATTCCATTGCTTTTCATAATGCGTAGAATTAAAGATTAATGATGTTGATTAGAATTAAAAATTTTGATCTTGCAAGAAGTACTGCTTACTGTGATTATGATTTTAGCAGCTTTTATACGAACAAAATTAGAATGGTAGTTAGCCCTAAAAAATGACAATTATCATGAAGATAATTTTAATATTTTCAGATATTAATCACACGGCACGCGAATAACATATCATCATTATTCAGTCCTCGCATAAATAAGCCAATTAAAATATCCGAACATGATTAATGTCATATTCCTGCCGGTTTGCTAAGAGTAATTTTACCGATGTACTCAGGCAGAATTTATGTTTTGCCAAACAAATAAACCTATGGACAAAACAACACTGGCAGAAAAGATACGGCAACTTAAAAAAGATAAAAATGCTGTAATACTTGCCCATTATTACCAGGAAAAAGACATACAGGATATTGCCGATTTTGTGGGCGACAGTCTTGAACTTTCAAAAAAGGCAGCCACTACTGATGCAGAAATGATCGTATTTGCAGGAGTTCACTTTATGGCAGAGACAGCAAAAATCCTTAATCCCGACAAAAAAGTAGTCCTGCCGGATTTTAACGCGGGCTGCTCACTCGCAGATGGATGCAATACCGCCGAATTTGGCACATGGAAAAAACAATACCCCAATCATAAGGTGGTTACCTACATCAACTGCTCTGCAGGCATTAAAACCCTGAGCGATATAGTATGTACCTCATCCAATGCAAAAAAAATAATAGAGTCATTTCCCAAAGACCAGCCCATTCTCTTTGCTCCCGACAGGAATCTTGGCAATTACCTTAAAAAAACAACAGGACGCGACCTCGTTCTATGGGACGGTTCCTGCGTGGTACACGAAGCCTTTTCGCTTGACAAGCTCATTGCATTACACAAAGAACATCCAAATGCAAAAATTGTAGCCCATCCCGAATCGGAAGCCCAGATATTGCAGGTAGCGCATTACATAGGATCTACGTCAGGTATGCTAAACTATATCACAAATAGCGATGCCCAAACATTCATAGTGGCTACCGAAGCAGGAATATTGCATCAGTTGGCGGAAACCGCCAAAGGCAAAACGCTCATCCCTGCACCTGCTTATGAAGAAAATACCTGTGCTTGCAGTGAATGCGGTTTCATGAAACTCAATACAATGGAAAAATTATACAACTGCATGAAGAACGGTTATCCTGAGATTAAAATTGATGAAAATCTAAGATTGCAGGCCTTACAGCCTATACAACGAATGCTTGAACTTTCTTAAACTTCTACACTATGAAAACAGATATATTGGTAATAGGAACAGGTATAGCGGGTTTATCATTTGCCATAAAAACAGCTCAAAAAAGAAGTGATTTAACCATTACTATCATGACGAAAGAGTTGGCAGAGGTATCGAATACCAAATTTGCACAGGGCGGTATAGCTGCTGTATTAAATAATATTGGAGACAGCTTTGAACACCATATAAATGACACGCTTAAAGCCGGTGGCGGCAGTTGTAATGAAGATGTAGTGCGAATGGTAGTACAACAAGCTCCGGAGCGCCTGCAGGAACTTATAGCTATGGGTGTTGATTTCGACAGGAATCAGGATGGATACGACCTGGCGCTTGAAGGAGGGCATTCGCAAAAAAGAATACTGCATCACGGCGACACCACAGGCATGGAAATGGAACGTGCCCTACTCGCTAAGGTAAAGTCACTCACCAATGTTGTTATTTTGGAAAAACATACCGTAATAGACCTTGTTACCGAAAATAACACATGCGTAGGAGCATTTTACTTTACACCGGAAAACAAGGTTGAATATATTCGTTTCAGAACCATTGTACTCAGCAGCGGTGGTTGTGGTCAGTTGTTTAAACATACTACAAACCCGGGAGTTGCAACCGGAGATGGTATAGCACTGGCATACAGGGCAGGTGCAGCAGTTGCCGATATGCAATACATACAATTTCATCCCACAGCACTCTATGAGGCTGACAAAAATCCGTTTTTCCTACTCTCTGAAGCCCTTAGGGGATTCGGTGCACATGTCGTAAATGAAGAAGGAAAGCGTTTCCTGTTTACTACCGATCCGCGTGGCGAACTGGCTACCAGGGATATAGTATCAAAAGCTATAGGAGAAGAATTGCGCAGGACCGGAAAAAACAATGTCTACCTTGATTGCAGGCACATAGATAAGGAAGCTTTCGAAATTCATTTTCCTTCAATATTTGCTTACTGTACCAATGCAGGTTATAATCCGTTAACCAGCCTTATACCTGTTACACCCGTAGCACATTACCAATGTGGCGGAATAACCGTAAATAAAAATGCACAAAGCAGCATAGGTGGCTTGTATGCCATCGGCGAATGCGCAAGAACCGGATTACACGGAAAGAACAGGCTGGCCTCTAACTCTTTGCTCGAAGCCGTAGTATATGCACATCAGGCATCAATCGCCATTTGCAATGCTATAGATAGTGCCGGTTTCTCATTTAAAATTTATATCAATAAATATGGTGTTGTGCCATCTAAACAAAAGCTCGAGCGTATAGCTGCAATAAAAAAAGAACTTCAGGAGATACTTCACAATTATCATATTGAAGGAAACTTATTGATTGATGAAGCCTGTGAGACAATATCATTACTTAAAAAACGTGCAATAGAACTGTATTGCAGCCTTCATGTTTCTATAGAACTGGTAGAAGTGATAAATATGATTACAGTAGCCGGACTTATAATGAAACATGCAAAAAACGAAATTTCTATAACTACATAAACACTACATGATTTAACATTATGGAAAAATTTGTAATAAAACGTAACGGAACTTACAAACCTTTTGAAGCTCATAAAATTGGTGAAGCAATTCATAAGGCTTTTAAAAGTGTGAGTGTACCTTTAGATACCTCCATTTTTACGGAAACTCTGAAAAGCCTGGAACAAAAGGAAACCTGGGCTGTTGAAGAAATACAGGACATTATTGAACAAACACTTTATAAAAACAGCTACTTTGATGTCATGCGCTCATTTATGCTGTACAGGCATACGCGAAAGCTGCAAAGAGAACACATCAACGGGCTTAATGATGATACCACTTATGTTGACAGCACCCAAACGGTAGAGGAATATATTAACCAAACCGACTGGCGTATCAATGCAAATGCAAATACCTCCTACTCCAATGCAGGACTGGTAAATAACACAGCAGGAAAAATTATTGCCAACTACTGGCTTGACAGGATTTATTCGAAAGAAGAAGGCTATCTGCACCGTAATGGAGATATACATATTCACGACCTGGATTGTCTTACAGGCTATTGTGCCGGATGGAGCCTGAGGGCTTTACTCAATGAAGGGTTTAATGGCGTACGTGGACGAGTGGAGAGCAAACCGCCATCGCACTTTAGGGAAGCATTGGGCCAAATGGCCAACTTTTTAGGTATACTGCAAAGCGAATGGGCAGGAGCTCAGGCATTCAGTTCTTTTGACACTTATCTGGCTCCTTATGTATTTAAAGATCAGCTGGGTTACAAAGAAGTGGAAAAGGCAGTTAGAGGATTTATATATAACCTTAACGTACCTGCCCGATGGGGACAATCGCCTTTTACCAATATTACACTCGATTGGAAAGTGCCTGCCGACCTTAAAGAACAGATACCTACCAAAAATGACAGGCATCTTTTTGAAGATATAATCGATAAGAATCTTTTGGAAAAAGCACGTCAGCGGGGCGTTGAAGATCTAAAGAATTTAAGATATGAGCATTTTCAGGATGAAATGGATATCATCAACAAAGCATATTATACCGTAATGACCGCTGGTGATGCAGGTGGACAGCCTTTTACTTTTCCGATACCTACTGTAAACATTACTGAAGATTTTGACTGGGATGGTGAAAATGTTAACCTGCTTTTTGAAAATACTGCAAAAATAGGCTCCTCCTACTTTCAGAACTTTATAGGAAGTCAATATATTCTTGATGATGAAGGCAACCGGATAGAAAATCCTGATGCATACAAGCCCAATGCTGTACGAAGCATGTGCTGCCGCCTTCAGCTTGATTTAAGAGAATTACTAAAACGGGGGAATGGCTTGTTTGGGAGTGCAGAAATGACAGGAAGTATTGGCGTGGTCACCATAAACATGGCCCGATTGGGATATAGCAATAAAGATGACAGCGACAATCTGTACCGAAAACTCAGGATCCTGCTGAATATTGCAAAATCGACCCTTGAAAAGAAAAGAGCTTTTATACAGCAAATGTACGACAGGGGACTATTCCCATATACTGCGAGGTATCTGCCACATTTCAGAAATCACTTTTCTACAATCGGCGTAAACGGGATCAATGAAATGATACTGAATTTTACTGATGGCAGGGAAAGTATTATTACCGAAAATGGTATTGCAATGGCTTCGGAAGTACTGGATTTTATCCGCAACCGCATGAAAGAATTTCAGGAAGAGACCGGCAACCTGTATAACCTTGAGGCTACACCGGCCGAAGGTACAACCTACCGTTTTGCCAAAGAAGACAAAAAACGCTTTGATGATATAATTCAGGCAGGTATGGGAGATAATATTTATTATACCAACTCCTCACAGCTACCGGCCGACTTTACAGATGATCCTTATGAAGCACTTTTGAAACAGGACGAACTTCAATGCAAATATACCGGGGGAACAGTACTGCATCTTTATATGCGCGAAAAAATCAGTTCACCCGAAGCCTGTAAACAATTCGTAAAAAAAGTGCTTTGTAATTTCAGGTTACCCTATGTAACGGTAACGCCTGTATTCAGTATTTGTCCGGTACATGGCTACCTTGATGGAGAGCATGAGTACTGTCCTAAATGCGACGATGAAATAATCAGTAATCTTAAAAATCATAATTATGAACAATCAGCAACGTAACGAAATTCTTTGCCAACACAGTGAACTACGAAGCAAATGTTTAGTCTATACCCGTGTAATGGGATACCACAGGCCGGTAGAGAGCTTTAACATTGGTAAAAAGGGTGAACATCGCCAAAGAAAACATTTTATAGAGAGATAGTGGCTTTACCTATTTACAGTATTACACCGTTTACTCTGTTGGATTATCCTGATAAAACAGCCTGTATAATATGGTTTGCAGGCTGTAATATGAGGTGTCTGTATTGTTACAATACCGATATTGTAGATGGAAAAGGAAAAATGAGTTATGATGAGGCGCTTCAGTTTTTAGTACGCCGAAAAGGCTTGCTTGATGGTGTAGTGCTAAGTGGCGGAGAATGTACGCTTCATAAAAAACTGCCTGATTTTATTGCACAAATAAAAAATCTCGGGCTCAAAGTAAAAATCGATACTAATGGGTCCGTCCCGCAACTTTTGGAATCTTTAGTTAATGATGAACTTATAGATTATGTTGCTTTGGATTTTAAGGCAATGCCCAACACATTTAATATCATAACACAAAGCAATCATTTTAAAAAATTTGAAAAGTCACTCAACATGCTCATAAAAAAAGAGATTGCTTTTGAAGTTCGAACTACAGTACATACCAATCTTATAAGCAAACGGGATTTAGAAAGCATGACCAATTATCTTGAGGATTCAGGATACATGGGTGCATATTATGTACAGTTCTTCAGAAACGATACACCAACGCTTTATCCTCTAGGCAGGTCTTTGTTAACAATAGATTATTGTAATATAGAGACCCGGAATGTGAAAGTGGTTTTTAGAGGTTAAATACAAATAATAATTACTCTGAGCAGATTATCCGATTTTGCTACTGGTAATATTATAATGAATTGCTTTAAATCTGAAATTGTAAAAAAAATCCCGAAATCAATATGATCTCGGGATTGTCTTTTTTAATAAGTATTTAAAGAACAATTAATTATTACGTTCTTTTATTATCTCTGCCAGTATGTTATAGGATTTAATCCTGTCATCGTGTCCATGCAGATTCGATACAACCATAAGTTCGTCTACCCCTGTGTCTTTCAAAAATTTATCGAGTTGTTTTGCAACAGCCTCTTTTCTGCCTACAAAAGAATATTTAAGCATTTCACGCACGGCAGGATTATGTTGAATCATCATAAGCTCATCGGTCATCTCCATAGGAGGCTGCAATGGCTCCCTCTTCCCGGTCAATATTCCCAGGAACATTCGGATCAAAGATGTAAAATTCCTTTCAGCCTCATCATCTGTATCAGCAGCGACAACATTTACTCCGGCAATAGTATAAGGAGCATCAAGGTATTCCGATGGCTGAAACTCTTTTCTGTAAATATCCAACGCCTCCTGCAGCAATCCTGTTGCAAAATGACTGGCAAAAGCATAAGGCAATCCCATTTTGGCAGCAAGGTGTGCACTATCAAGGCTTGATCCTAAAATATACAACGGAACATTAGTTCCTTCAGCAACAACAGCACGTACTTGCGACCACTCATTATCGATTGAAAAGTACTTTTGAATTTGCTCGATCTCACCCGGAAAATTATGAACAGACTGCATCCTGTCACTTCTTATGGCGTGTGCGGTTATCTGATCGGTACCCGGTGCCCTGCCCAGCCCAAGATCTATCCTGTCAGGGTATAATCTGCCTAATGTACCAAATTGTTCTGCCACAATAAGCGGAGAATGGTTAGGAAGCATTATACCCCCTGAGCCAACCCTTATCGATTTTGTGTTTCCTGCTATATGCCCAATAAGAACCGAAGTCGCTACACTTGCCACATGTACCATGTTATGGTGTTCGGCAAGCCACAAACGGTTATATCCCATAGCTTCGGCCTTTTGAGCAAGGTCTACACTATTCTTAAATGTCTGTTCAGTCGTAACGCCACTCGATACAATGGCAAGTTCCAGTATCGAATAGGCTATCTTTTTATTTGTTGTTTCCATAGATATATGTTGCATCCTGCTACTTTAGTGTTTCAGATGCTTTAGCTTATTATAATTTGCAACCTTCGAAAACCGCTCCATAATGAGCTTTAATTTCGGGTTGATGTAAAGTTCGCAAAATGGCTTTTTAGGATTATTATAATAATAATCTAAAAGCTCTTCCCTACTCACGGTAAATGCATCATATTGCAAAACTTTGGTGATAAGAGGGGCATCAAAATCTGCCTGTAATGCTTTTAGGGTAGCTTCGGCTATCTTGCTGTCACTATCATTAAAATAATAGACGGCTGAACGGTATTTATCTCTCATAGAATGTTGAGAAGTGCTGCTATGCGTGTAAAGGTGTACTTCGATAAGTGTTGATAAAGAGATAATATCTTCATCATAAGTAATAACTACACCTTCCGAAAATGATGAATCATCACCTGTTGAAGCTATCCAGCCCTGCTTAACAGTCAAAACGCCATTTAAAGACGAAAACACTGCTTCGGTACACCAATGGCAGCCCCCACCGAAACCAGCCTCCTTAACCATTGTTAGCTGTAGCCTGTTCCTGACCGTCTTTCAGTTTATTTTTAAAAAGTTCCCTGAATTTTTTAAGCTTCGGATCAATAACAGCCTGGCAATAGCCTTCCTGAGAGTTATTGGCATAATAATCCTGATGGTAATCTTCAGCTTTATAAAAATAATCCAGTGATGTTACCTCAGTAACAATTGGGTCATCAAAAGCCTCCTGAATTTCCGAAATTACTTCCTGAGCTGTATTTTTCTCAGCTTCATTCCTGTAAAAAATGACACTTCTGTATTGTGTTCCTACGTCAGCACCCTGTCTGTTAAGTGTTGTAGGGTTATGGGTACTGAGATGAATGCGGAGCAAATCAGCATAAGATATTTCATTTGGGTCGTAGGTAACTTCTACCACTTCAGCATGGCCTGTTAAGCCACTACAAACTTCCCTGTAAGTAGGATTCGCAATCGCTCCCCCACTGTAACCGCTTTCCACTTTTCTCACACCTTTTAGTAAGGTGAATACAGCTTCGGTACACCAAAAACAGCCACCTCCAAAAGTGGATTTCTTTTCGTCGCTTTCTATTTTCTTAAGTGCTACGGCATTCATACAATACCTTAATCCTCCCGGTTGTGGCCCATCCGGGAAAACGTGTCCTAAATGAGCATCACAGGTATTGCATGTCGTTTCAACGCGTACCATTCCATAACTTACATCTTTATGATACGCAATGGCATTTTCGGCAACAGGCTGTGTAAACGAAGGCCATCCGGTACCACTTTCAAACTTTTCATTAGCATCAAAAAGCAAAGTGCCACAACACACACAGGCATATTTGCCCGGTTCAAACAATGAACACATTTCAGAACTGTGCGCACGCTCTGTACCTTTAAGGCGTGTAATCCTGAATTCTTCAGGACTTAAGATTTCCTGCCATTCTACTTCTGTTTTTTCAACTCTTGTATCGGGAACAGGATTGCTTGTAGAAGCAAACCTTATTATGTCAATCCATTTTAGCATTTTAGATACCTTTCTTTAATGTATTATTCAATATTACAGTTATAAAAAGCATGCCAAAAAAGGCATAATAGAATCATTCCTATAAAATCAGTCCTTTTGTCATGTCCAGATACAAGTTTTAATAAGATATATTAAGATGTCAGTCTGAATGGTAATTAAATAAAGTTTTCTTAAAGCTGCTTTCCAAAAGAGTTTTAATTAGTAATTTAAATAGATATAAAGTAACTGATAGTAAGTTGATTATAATTCTGAAATAAAAATAATACTATGAAAAATACAGATAAAAACAGCTTGTTTGGAAAAACAGTTGTCATTACCGGAGCCAGTAGCGGTGTAGGTCGTGCTGCTGCTGAAGCCTTTGCAGAAGAGGGCTCGAACGTTGTTATTGTTGCGAGAGGTCAGAAAGGCATTGATGAAGTGGTGGAAATATGCAGAGGGTTAAATGCTACGGCTATTGGAGTTTCAGCAGATATGTCATCTGAAGAGGATGTAGAAAGGGTTACACAAGAGACACTTAAAATCAATGGCAGGATAGACATCTGGATAAATAATGCGGGAGTAATGGCTAGTGGCAAATTTGAAGAAATTCCCATGGAAATTCACGAACAGGTTATTAAAACCAATTTGTTTGGATACATGCACGGGGCTTACAACGCCATCAGGGTTTTTAAAGAACAAAATGAGGGGATTTTGATAAATAATGTATCTATTGGTGGTTTTATGCCTGCTCCCTACAGCGCTGTATACTCAGCTACAAAATATGGCATAAGAGGAATGATGACATGTCTTCAAGGCGAAATTTCAAATCGAAAACATATTCATGTTTGTAATTTATATCCCCAATTACAAAATTCAACAGGTAACTTACACTCTGCTAAATATTCGGGTTTTGCTATGAAAATACCATTTATAGCTTCTGATCCGCGCCTTACTGCCTCAAAAATGGTTAAACTGGCTAAACATCCGGAAAAAGATATGTTCCCCGACCTGAAAGCAGCAGCAATTACAAATATTTATAAGCTGTTTCCGCATCTGATAATCAATGCAGCATCAACAGCTGTCAGGATAAAAATGAAATTGAATAAGAATAAAGAAAATAACCCCGGAAACGTTTTGGCAAACTCTAAAGAGCCTCTCAGGGTTTACGGAAAATCGCCTTCTTCAACATCTGGCCTGGCTCTGGCTGCACTTGCCGGAGTGGGTCTGGGAATTGCTCTACTGGCTATGAATAAAAAGTCGCAATAGAGAGGTTTATACTGTCGAAACAAAAAAGCTCCAATAATCAATTTGGAGCTTTTTATATTATTATTTAAACACTGACCGGATTACAATTAGTCAATTCCAAAATTTACAAGCAAAACATCATCCTGCCTCCATCGCACCCAGCCTTCAAACGATTCGTGTTTTGGGTGTGAGCAACAGCCTGAAACAGTAGAAGCAAGTGTCATTACATTTTCATTGATCCCGGTAACTTTATAAATATGTTCACCACTGTGTGGCTCTATCTCGTTTGTATTGTCCTTTTCAACATGCAAAAGATTATTGGGCTTTAACTCTATGATCTGGTATTTTACATACTCCTTCCAAAGTGAAAAATTATAGCTTACCTCCTCTTTTTTTATCTTAAGTTTTATCTTGTTTAAGTAAATAAAAATATAGTCTTTACTATTTTCAGGATTTTTTGCATCAAAATCCATTGCCATAAAATCACTATTAAAGATAACTTTTCTTGCAATTATTTCATCCGGTAGTTTTAGTATGAAATTCAGGTCCTGGGTATATTTTATTTCTCCAAAGAACAGGTCATCTTCAGTATACAATTTAATACTGCTTCCCGGTTCCGGGTTTAGTGATACAACACCATCGCCCCTCATGATATTTTCGGTGTACGATATAACAGTTTTGTCACTATAAAGGAGCATAAGCTCTTCTTTAGCGTTCTCTACTAATGGGTTATGATGGTTATCTTTCATACTATTTAATTACATACTGCTAAATCAATTACCAGTGCGTTACCTGATTTCCATTTAACTTTACCTTCAAGATTCTGAAAAGGAGCATCTTCTCCAAGGCAATCTTTCGTGGATTTGATTTTTATTTCATCCCCTTTAATTTCAGTTACAGTATATGCAAGCCCTTTACTTTTAGCATTCGGTTTATTACTGCTGTCGGTTAAGAGATTACAGTCTTTAAGTGTAATAGTACGTTTTTTAATATAGTCTTCCCAGGTTGAGAAGGTATATTTAAGATCCGATTTCTTTACTTTCCTCTTTTCTTTATTCACATAAATAAAAAGATAATCTTTATCTGTATTTACATCTTCTGCATCAAAGTCAAAAGCTGCAAAATCGTAGTTAGTAATCACCCTTCTCGCTATAACTTTTTTAGGCATTGTAAGCGTAAAGTAGGTCATGTCTTCATTAAGTACTATTTCTCCAAAGTTACCATCGTCTTCAATATCCAGTATAGCAAGCCTGTCATTAATATCCATAGTAAAAGACACTACGCCTTTACCTCTCATTTTATCTTCCGTATACGATGCAAAGGTTTCTCCCTGAAACACTAACGACTCTCCCTCCTTACATGTACTAACATCTCCTGCAACACTATTTTCAGAAGATACTTCCTCAGATGGCGTTTCAGTCAATTCAGGAGTTTCGGCTTCAGCCATTGTTTCCTTAGGGGTTTCTTTGCATGAAACCATTAAAAATGCTATTACAGCATAAGTAAAAATTACTTTTCTCATTGTTCTTTAATTTCTGTGTAACTTGGATTAAAACCTGCCCTGTTTAAATGCAGGTGGTCGTTATGCCTTTTTAAATGTGACGATTTTTTTAATATAAATGCTTTCTTGTTCAGTGTTATGTTATAACTTAAAAAAGACTGATAGCCAAATTTAACAAAAGCATCGATAAGTTTTTCCTGTCTTTCAACATCAAGATGGGTAGGATTAGCATAAATGTTTAATGCATTCCCTGTTTTATCTTTTCTAAGGTATCTGAAATCTCCGGCAACACCATTTACGTGCGAAACGCTGGGAGATCCTGTACCATCACTCGAAGTAAATCCGTTAAAAGTAACATCGGAATAGCTGCATTCTGCCAACGCCCCAATTATGGCTGCAAATGCTTTTGGATTCATATATTCCCTTGATGTATTATCGGCCATTTTAATTTTCAGATCGCCACTTGAGTAATTTAGCGGTAATGGCACCTTTATAAGTTCGGTAGTACCGGTTCCCTGTAAATAATACCTTTCCCCTATCAGTTTATACTCTTTAGTAACTTTTGTTTCAGATCCTTTTACCCAGACATTTGCAGTAACAAAGTCTACAGTTGCAATTTCGTGCTCGGTATTTTTGGCATCATGATAAACATACTTGTACTTTTTCTCGAAACCTTCCTTGATCTTTTTAGGAATATGTTTCTCTATCCTTCCATCGCTGTATGTGTGGTAAACAACTATATCTTTAGAGCTTACTTTTGCACTTGGCGGCGGAGTGGTACATGTAAACTGAGAAGGCTTATTACCCTCCCCTGCTTTAATACTTGTATTGTACCTGCCTAAAATTTCAGAACGCTGAATTTTACCGTCATTATCATTCTCTGTATCCACACTTTTATTCTGCCTGTACTCTTCAGTTCCCTTTTCGTAAAGAACATAATCATCAGCTTTGCCTACACCCTTAGGTGCAAAAACGTGCAGGTAAATATCTTCAGGGCTTTTGATGGATGCTTTTGCCGGCTCAAAATATTTTTTTACGTAATCGAGCTGGTTCACTTCACCCATTTTGGCAAAACGGAGTTTAGTTGCATGCAGTTTGGCATAGCCTGTACCCCTTGTAAATTCGCCAATGGCTTCAAGTGCTGCCTGGGTAAACTGTATAAGTCCTACTGCTCTTGATGTTTTTGTTCCATCACTTTTCTCAAGCCAAAAATCTTCAGCAGTAATATCTTTTACATCCTGAAGTTTTTTCCCCATTATCTGATGCGCTTTAAACGATCCTGATGTTTCTACATACATTACCGCCATAAGGCCATTTGCCATGTTCAAATGGTTATCAGGCCACAGTTCCTTAGATATCTGTAATACCTTTTTCCTGAAGTCACAGTTAACCTTATTACCCCAAACCAATTGTTCTTTTTTACAAATACATTCGCCTGTACCATTGCCGTTTCCGTTAACGGTGGTAGCGGTTTTGCCGGTTTCAGGCATTGGATCAAGGCCAAGTAGGTTCCTTACCTTTACAACTGCCTGGTCAAACAATGCACCCGCCTGTTGGCCCAGTGTAGGTTCCTCTTTTTTAGGAGGGGCAGGTTTCGCCGGAGCTCCCGGACTCAGTACTATCTGTTTGTTTTCTACAGCCGTTTCTTTAGAATATGCTGTTCTGGTATTATCGGCTTCTACGAGCATATAATATTCATGTGTGTTCCCTTCAAGCCAGTTTTTGTTAGCCAGGGTCATCATCGCCGGTGTAAGCAATATTTGCTTCGATACCATACCGTTCGATTCTTTTACCTTGGCAGTACCCGACCATAGCTTTGTATTGTCTTTTGGGTAATGCCCCGTAGATGTCATGGTATCTCGCTCCCAAAGGCTTAGCCTTAGCGTATCTCCCAGCATATTTTCAGTGCCTATCTTAGCCGTAATAGACTGTCCGTATTTTGGAGGCTTAGAAAGCGTGTTTCCGTTAGCATCCTTAATCGCGATTGTCTTTATCTTTTTAGGCCCTAAAGAAGGTTTAATAATTATCCCCGGAGGTGCTTTTTTCTCCGGATTGTTAATGTAAGCTTCTATAAGTAACTGTTCTCCATACCATTTTTGAGGAAAACTGAAAGATACCCTTTTTCCTTTTTTAAGAGTTCCTTTCAACTCAACCCATTTACCACCAGACTGACGGAACACCTTCCATTTAATGTCATTATTGTTCGTTACTACCGTGCCCGGATAAAAGCTTTGTACCTCATAAAAGGCATTCTGACCTAGCAGGGGTGCTGTTGGTCCCGTTACGCGTTATACTCCTTTCATAGCTGTTAGTAATAATCGGGTGAATCGTCTTCTTTCATTTCGTTAGCTGAAACCAATGGATTTAGAGTTTCCATAGTTTCCTCTTTTGTATTCTCCATATTAGCATTAGATACTTCGGCTACCTGTCCATGAAAAATTATTTTGATACAATCAGGACCTCCAACCGGACAGGTTGCTTTACTGTCTTCAAGCAGTATTTTACCTCCATTCTCTAAAGTTGTCTTCTCATAAAAATTTTTCCATTCGGTTACCTGAGCCTTGCAGCTGCTGTTATTTTGCTTGGAGCAGGAACCAAAAGTATTTTTTTCAAATGTTTCTGCAATATCTTTATCGGTGGCTATAAGTTTCTTACTGCCATCCGAGTCATTTATATATTCCTTTTTATGTGTTTTTACCACAAGCTTGTCGGGCGCAGTGCCAAAATTGCACTGGCACATAGCCCCATGGCAAACCAAATGTTTTTCTGACATAACTTTTCTGTTTTAGTTACCTCCGTACTTTTCCATTATCCTGAAAATGTATTTTCTTCCGTGATTTTCAAATCTTCCGTTTATGTTTAAAATCTCCATATTGCTGTTTAGCAAATACTCTGATGTGTAAACATCAATCGGCATTTTCGAAAGATCATACTCTTTTGTGTCTATCTCTTTTATGATACTCATGTTTCCGCTCAGAGAAATATTATCCTGAAACTTCAGCATCATATCGATTTCATAATTTATATTAAAGAACCTAATGCGTTCAACATACCTTTTTGAATAATCAAAAAAGGCTTCGTTGTATAACGGATAGAAATACTGGCTAATGAATATGTCTTTTTTTAGGCCTGCGAGCAAAGCATCTTTATCCTTCATAGCAGTATCTGTAAGGCTCACATATTTCTCAAAATTATCACCTGAATATTCCATTTCAAGCCTTTCTTTAACGGCTTTCCATTTTTCAACAATTTCAGGATGGTTATGTATATCAGTTACTACACCATTCGCTGCAACAATAAACTCAACCGTTTCCAGTGGTTTTCTGCATTTATGAGCAAGCTGTTCCATCATAAGGTCCGGTTCAAAACCATTGATCTTAAAATCATTCATAGTCACCGATGCCAGATAACTGCCGTTATGATATACTTCCACAACCTCTACATCTACGTTATAGCTTATTTTTATAATATCCTCCGGACTTTCTTCAATGGCAATTTCTGTCCTGTACAACTTTTTAAAGTTCAAAGGATTAAATCTCAGTACATTTTCTTTGGCTAAGCTATTGGTAAGCATCATTCAACTACAATTAAGCTTTTTCTCCTGTTGCTGTTATTTTTTTTAAACAGTTCATTACCAGATTCTCTTTTGTTGCATCCATACGCATGTTTTCGGCATCTTTCTTTAGTACCGATGAGATCACCGTATACGATTTTTGTACCGTGACCTTCATATTAGCTGCTGTTTTAATTATTGCCATACTATTTATATAATGTGGTAAACTTTTGTTTTTTTATTTCAGCTTCTTCAGCAGGTATATCTTTAAAAAAAGAAGCCGCAGGCTGCAGCACTACTCCGCCGGCAGCCGTACTGCTCATAAGTGGCCTGTACAATACCAGAATAGTATCATCCTTTTTGCTTATCACTATTTCATTTATCGGTTCACCTTTAATTTTACCATGAAGGTTATCTGTTTCGCTTATATAGTAAAAGGCATTTTTGTAGGATACATAAATAGTATAATATAAAACTTCCTGGTTATCAATATCAAAGCTCTCACCATTGTAATAGGCTGTGGCAATGGTTGTACCATCTTCTTTCATCATTTCAACATTTACTTTGATGTCTTTGGTAATTGCAGAATCTCCTTTTACGGTAAAAGCCGGTTCCATAGTATTTGTACAGTTTATAGTTAAAAACAATAACAGGAAAACACTAACTGTTTTTCCTGTGATCGTGAAAAATTCCCTGATGTATCGAGTTGATCTTACTTCCATTTTTATAGCAGTTCATTACGTTTGCCTTATCGTGTTCGCTCTTGATATGGTCAACATTGGTGCCGTCGGCAGAACCCGCCATACATATCGCAACCTTACCTCTTCCTGCATTACCGCCTACCATATAGGTCTTGCCAACATTCCAGCCCATATGCATACTTCTGGCAACACTTGTTACCCTGTAATCAGGAACAAAAGAAGGGAATGAAGAGGTCGATTGCCCCCAAACTGCCACATCTTTAAAGTTGGCAAGGTCAGAAAGGTTTTTTGCAAATATTTTATCCGGCTTATTCTCATTAGCAGAGTTACATCCGTAGACGACAAACTTTGCATTGTAAGATACCCAGTTAAACTTTATCTGTTCCCATCCAGGCATAAGCATCTGGCTGTTATGAACAGGTTCCGGCTCTACAGACGTTTGGACTGTACCTATAGGCCCATCCAATCCCGAATGTGAAAAAACACCTATTTCACGGGTAAACGCTTTTGATTCCCCGCCATATTGATTAACATAATTAGATACAATCGTGATTACCTCTGCAATGTCCTGTATTGGCGGACAGTGCACTTTATGCTTTTCAGGGTCATACCAGCTACTTTCTTTTATAACCTGAAGCCTTGTTTGTGCTGCTTCTGCCATAAGATCATCCCCATGTGCATATCCGCTAACATAGAAGTACAGAAAAAGTTCAACCGTTTTTTCTGTCTCTGCTCCATTATATGTTCCAAATGCTACCGAAGTCATTATATATCTTATTTACGCTTAAAAAATATTAGATTTCTCTCCACTGTTAAAAGCCACAGTCTTAGCACTCTGCATCATCATATTCTCTTTGGTACTGTTCAGTGTCAGCGCTTCAGCAGTTTCAAGCGAGGTTGCCGACTGTCTTGTATAATCTTTTGCTACAATTTCTGTACGATTGTCAGACACTTCCATAATATCTCCCGATGCTGACTGTACAATATCCTTAGCCGCCGAACTTGAGATTGTATTACCGGCGGTAAGCGTAATATTCTCCTGAGCATTCATAAGAATGTTTCGTGCATTTACCGTCACGGTTTCAGGTGCGGTTATAACAATATTGCTGCCAACAGTATCAAAAAGCATCTGGTTACCGCTCTTGTCGGTTATTAATATGCTTTCATCTTCGGTAAATTTTATAATATGGCCACTCCTTGTATGGATAGCCTTTATTTTATTAGTTTCTTCAGCATAACCGCTTTTTCCGCCACCGTTATACATGGCTCCAAGTACAAAAGGCTTTTCGGCATTGCCACCTTCAAAAGCTACGAGCACTTCCTCACCAACTTCAGGGATAAAATAGAATCCTTTATTTCCTCCAGTATGCGGATTTGTCATCCTTACCCACGGTGTGTTGCCTTCTGCCTGCCAGGCAAAAGATACCTGAACACGGCCAAGCCCTTCCGGATCATTGTTAGAAATTACTGTTGCGGGCTGTGTTTCGGCCATCGGTATACTATGTACATTACCATAGGGAGGCGATGCTACACCTTCGGGTACCGCGTCAAATGTATTGTGATAGTTACCCGATTCGTCGCATATGTGCATGATATCGGTAACTATATAATTTCCAAAATTCTGTTCCTGAAGTCCATCAAGTAAATTACCTGTAAGCGAAAAAGCCGGTTCTTTTATTGCCACTACATCACCTATCCTTATACCTGTTTCGTCACTATCGCCTTTGGCAGTAACCAGATCGGCAGAACGTGAATTCAGTTGGGTGGTAACTCGATCGATCAGGTGAGTGCGTGAATTTCCTTCTTCCAGCGAATGGAAATACAGTAATGTAGAAGGATTTGGATACATCTTTTTAGAAGCTTCAAATATCGATTTTGCATATCCCTGCGCATTATAATCAACTTCAAAGGAATTTGCTTTTTGAGTATCTGCATTTGAAGGGTCATAACCCACATATTCAAACGCAAGCGATTTGGCCCTCATTTCTATATTGAATGAATGCAGTGTACGGCCATATTCCAGTGTAAAAGTTTTCGATTTTGGTTTGCCAAACTGAAGCTCTTCGCCATTATAATACAGCCACTGCCCTTTTTTCTGGGCCATTCTGCATAAAAAGGCAAAATCACTCTCACTGTATTGTACAGTATATGGCAATGTAGCATCATTGCTGATAGAAACATTGTTTTTAACATCAGAGTATTTGCTAAGCACGTCTTTGGCAATATCCGTTAGCGATTTATCATTAAAAGAGCGTGTATTGGGTGCGCCCTCCATCAGTATCGTAGGACTATAACCGTTTATTATTATCCCACCTGATGCCCCCGCAGTCCTTACCACCTGGGTCTCAGTAATAATGCCTTTAAACTGTAAAGGTGAATCGGTTAAGGTATTCGACGGGTTGATTGAAATATCTATAGGTTTACCAACATAGTTTTGCGCTTTATCAATAGCCTGTTCCACAAATTCCTTGGGAAGCGGCTGCAAAAGCGAAAATCTGTGATGGGTATGCACTTTCTGGTTGATGACAAGCCTTGAAAAACGTGTGAGTGTTTCTCCTGCTATCTGAATTTTTATTTGGGTGCTGATTGGCATAACTATTCTGCTTTAGAAGTTGTAATTTGAGCTATGTCGTTAATTTTTGATTTCGCCCTTTGGTAATCGGGCTGTATCGCTAACGCGGAATTATAATCCTCAAGGGCTTTCACCCTGTTTCCTGATTGCAGGTACAAATCGCCGCGGTTAGTCAGTATCTGGGCACTTCCGGGATTACAGCTTATAGCTTTGTTATAGGCCTGTAGTGCTTCTTCGTTTTTATTGAGTGCCTGCAGCAGGGCTGCCTTAAAATTATAGCCGATACTCCATTTAGGGTAACGAACGTTGAGTTCAGTAATCGTTTGCAGCGCATCCTGCAAACTCTTATTTTCTGCCTGGGCAGTCGCTTTATTTATATAGAACCATTTGTTATCCGGTTTAAGACTGAGTGCCTCGGTAAAAGACGAAATGGCTTTATGGTTGTCTCCTGTAGCCATCTGCATTTTACCTTTAAAGTTCTTTACATCGGCATTAGCAGGATATTGTTTTTCCATCTCCACTGCTACGTTTAGTGCCTGTGGGTAATCTTTACTTTTTATAGCCTGTCGTGCCTTATCATTTAGTGCCTGAAAATTAGCCGGCAGCTGTTTTATCCTTGCTGAAAGCGCTGTGTTCTCTGCCTTAATTTCTTCAGTGTAGGCATTGTCAAGATCATTAACCGATACCTGTGCCTGTACTGAGAAACAAACCAGAAAAAGTAATTGTATGTATGCGTATATCTTTTTCATGCGTAATAAAGCTACCATTGTGGTTCGGCTTCATTTTTTATACCTAATGGCACAAAAACATAATATTCTTTATAATAACCGGTAAAATACTTATCGTCAAACTTTCCTTTACCGTCAGTTGTCACTTTAACAATAACAAGGTTGTCGTTTTCCACATAGCCATATTTGTATTCAAATTGCCTGCGTGGCACTACAACACTTTGTATTATTATCCTGTTGTTTTCAAGTTTATAATACCCTTCAAAAAGCGTATTTTTTCGCTCCGTAAGATCTTTAGCTACAGCAGCCTGATAATCATCTTTTGTTTTAATCCTATTTTCAGGATCGAGCGTAAGATTACACTGCCCCTGAGTATAGAATTTATAGAAACGATGATCCTTAGGTTGTTTGGTAGTACCTCCGTTCTCATCAGCCCATATGCGATCCAGAACATAGACACCATCTGTCCTTAACGGAGATGAAGCACTAAGCCTGAAAGACTTATCATAAAAAGTATAATCTTCTTTTTGATAGACCTTTTGCGCACATGAGGAAAATATTCCCAAAAACAGCATCATGACAACTATATATCTGTACAACATTAAAAACCTTTATTTACTGTTGCAGGACCATACTGAATTTCCCAATGATTAGCCCTTTCCGAAGGTATAAGATGAAAATTGATCAGTCTGTGGATAATGTCCTGTGAGTACATATGTCCACCACCTATCCCGTTAATACCATAATTACCATCCGGAGTCCTTAATCTGAATGAAGTTCTGCCCTGATTTAAGTTAAAGGAGTGCTGATCGGCTGTCCATGGAACATTATTCCTGCTTTTCTTCAGAAAGTCTGAATCCACTTCGCTGGCTGTAGTAGGAGTATAATCAAACATCCTGTCTGTAGTCCTGTCAAACCAGTTTCCGCTGCTCGACGATTTAAAATCTTCGAGGCTGCGTTCGGCGGCCAACCTGTCGGCTTCGTTGTCAGAATCGGTATCAGCAGTAAAAACATCACTGGCAATAATCAACTGATGGCTGCTGTTTTTTGCGCCAAAAGTAAAATTACCACCACCGGTCCACCAGCGGTCATAACCGTCGCTTATTCCAATCTTCTTAAAACCGCCAAAGTCATTGTACGTCTGAAAGCTAAAATCATCAACCCTCAATTGTACAAAACCTACATGCTGATTCCTGTTACTGTTGTTAAATATTAGGCTGGTTCCTACAGTTGCAGAGTAACGATACCTGTCTTCCATACCGGTACCACTATCCAGGTGCAACGGGTAAATATCCATTGGATTACCCTTACCTGCTCCGGCAGTTACCTTTCCGGTTAAAACAGTATCAAAATGCCATTTGGATGAATCCTCTCTCGCACCCAACCCACCGTTATAAAAATTAACAGCAAGGTTAGCTCCGGGCTGTACAGGTCCCATTCTCCTGCTTATACCTACACCCGCAGTACCGCTCATGTAAGACTTGCCTCCGCCAAAGTGCCATGAAAGACCTGCAAAAAAAGTAGTTTCAAGCTCGTCCATACCTAAAGTTTAAGAGGCCAGTTTCTTGCAAACTGAGAACCGTTCATATTAATTTCCTTTGCCGAAATTATTATCTCAATCCTCATCGACATAGTATTATAGGCTACAAACATTTCGTCATAGCGTATACAGTATCCTTCCTTAAACTGAAGCTCGCGCATTTTAGAAATTGCATCCCTTCTGTAAAAAGTCAGTTTTCCGTTCTTTGTCTGAGAATTGCTAACCATCCAGTCAAAAAGCATGGTACTTTTTGTAGACTCTACCACTACCCTTATCTTACCGCCTGCAGGATCTGCAGAAGGCTTTCCGCTTTTGTCGGTGTCTTGTCCCAGAGTGCATTGAAACTCCAATACATTCATGGTTTCCCCGTCAATTTCGAGCTTTGCTAAAAAAGACATATATGAATAAGTTTTAGTTAGATACTATTGAAAAAATGAAATGATAAAGGGAGCGCGAGAAATGCATTCCCTTTATCCTAATTCAATAAGATCATTGGTTAAACCCATTCGTTAACATGCTCTCCTCCGCCAGAAGCGATTTCCTTAGCCGAAATTGTAAAAGTCTCTACTAAAGGGTTATCTCCGGCCGCATCAAATTTTTCGTTGTACTTTACAAGATAACCTTCCTTAAAGTTAAGCTCTTTAAGTTTTGCATCGGTATCACGTTTTACGTACTGGATCGTACCATCTTTTCTTTCGAAATTGTTGGTCATCCATTCGAAAAAGAATGAATCTCCGGTTGATTCAACAGTTAGGTTAATTGTACCTCCACGGGTTACAGAAGACGGGCGGCCTGTAGCATCGATATCCTGGTGAAGATCATACGATGCATGTAAAATGTTTAATTCTTTTCCGCCAACTTTGAGTTTTGATTTGAATGACATAATAAAAAATTTAAGATATTAATTTTCAGTTGAAATTGTTAATTGTGAGTGAGTGTAGTAGGGTGATTTATTATGCACATCTAAAGTAGTGAATTCTATAATTTAGAAAGTTAATTTATCATTAAACAACTAGTAAACAACGTGTTAAAATTTAAGATTCAGCATATTCTGTATCCCAGTCATTGCCTTCATCCCCTTTCTGACCATCCATTTTTATAAGGAAGTTTTTCGCAGGGAAATAAGGTTTCAGGCGTATATCAAGGAATATGCGGTCTTTTTGATTAATATCCTGTTCAAAGCGTTTGATCTCGAAATCTTCGATCAATTTATCCGGCCCTGAAACGTTATCAAGGAATTTTACGATTTGGTTCAGGATCTCTTTTCTGGTTTTAGCGTTGAAGTTTTCAAAAGCACGTCGGTTAAGGAAGTCCATCAGTACTTTTGTAACATAGTCGAATACACGTACTACTGAGTAAGTCTGTAATCCAAGATTATCACCATTGAAAAGCGTTTTGCCTGAGAAGGCCATTACTTTACCATACTCATTTACCATTGGGATGAGTCCAAGGTTCTCAAGATTGGCAATCTCACTTTTCTTAAGATCGAACTTAACACCATCTACCTCATTTATACCACCATATTTTTTACCGGCAGTAACCTGAGACATAAGCGTATTATATACTTTACCGGCCAATGCCGCAGAAGGAGCTATGTATAAATGATCCTGTTCTTCGATCTCATCATGCTTACCACGTCCTACAAGCCAATTACAGGTCATCATTACGTTAGATCTGTAGGTGTCACCACCAGTCAGGTTGGCTGCTTCAAACATTTCCATAACATCATCCGGTTCGTCAAGATGCTGGAAATCGGTAACAAGCATTACTTTATTATCGTAAGCAATTTTAGCCCATTTCTCTATTACTTTGTTAGAGCCAAGGTATCCCGGAATAACCAGTAATGCATAGTTTTGCCTTAAGTCAAGACGGTCATATCCATTAACAAGTTCTTCCTGTATGTGATCGATAAAACGAGAGTTATCAAGGTCTTTAAGCTGATCAAGCTCCGCATTAAGTATAGCGATGTTCTTAACTTTGCTTTCTTCTGTATTTTTAAAGAATAACTGAAGCGTCCTGTAGCTCTCCTCCAGTTCTTTAGATTCATCAACAGCAATAGCAAGATTCTTTTTAAGCGTTCTTTCCGACTGCTCCGATTTCTTTTCGCATTCTTCAACAAGATCTAAAAGACTGTCTGATGTTTTAAGCGTATCGGCCCAAAGCTTTAAAACTGTTTTAAGTTCATTACGTTCAGCCTTCTTGCTGCTTTCGCTTAAAAATATATTTTTTCTTGCCTTTCTTTCCGGATTAAGATTCTGAACGCCTTCAATCGAACCTTCTAAAAGATCAAAACCTCCAAACTGCATAAACGCATCCAGGTTTTGTTCTAGTGAGCGGGAAGTAAGAACATTTTGCTCTTCTACACTGCTAACGGCAGCTTTATTATCAGGATTTATCATAACAATTATTGTTTATCGGTTTGTTCAATTTCGTTGATAAGGTTTTCCAGAGAAGCAATCAATGCTCTTTTAGCATCCGGATCCTGCAATGCAAGCTTTAAGACTTTGTTTGTCTTAAGCTGCTTAATGATTTTCTGGTATTGCTCATTCTTAGTTTTAAGATCCTGAAGGAACGGGCTTTGGTTAATCAGTCCGTTAAGCGAGAAATCTCCAACATTTTTAAATGCAAGTTCTTCACGTGCAATACCTCCGTTGTCATCTTCAAAAGCCACTTTAACCCTTGGATCAAAATGTTCGAATACATCATCCATATTTTGAAGACCCGATACAATTTCCGGCCTCACAGGAGTATTTGGAGTTAGCTTTTGCGCTATCAATGTCTTATTTTGTGGTATTTCGAGAATTGCCTCCTGCCCCTCTATCTTTACTTCGTTACCTCCAATACCATAGCTATTGTTAAATGTATTTGCCATACTACTACTAATTAATATTTAGAATAAAGTTTTAAATTTAAAATCAAGCATAATGATTGTAACACAACCATCCTTATCCTTTTGCAGCGAAAGGTTTTTTATTTTTATAGACCTGCTTCTTATCTCATCATCCAGTGCTGAAAGGGATATCGATTTTCCTTTGGTTAGCTGTACCAGCGGAAGATTATCAGTACAGAAATAGCGGATCAGATTATCATAAGAAAGCCTGTTTTCAGATACTCCCAACAACATCGATTTTAGTTTCGCTTCGTTAATGTCGCGTATTTCGGGGCCTCTAGACGGAGCATCAGGTATCTGACCAAAATATTCTTCAACCGGATCCGGCCTGCTTTCACTCCTTCTTGATATCCTTTCCTTAACCCAGTCCTTTTTTTCTTTTTTGGCAGGTAAGACGGTTATCTTTTGGTACGCAATGTATTTTATATCACTATTTACTACCAGCGAAACAACTTTTTCACCCGGTATCCTGTAAACATGTGAAGGATTTTGTTCTATGGCATCAATCTTATTGCTGTCGCCAAATCTCCATTCCCACGATCTGGCATGCGATGTAGAATCGGCAAAGGTTACCTCATCGCCCTGGTAAACTGTCTTTGGAGCATAGAACTTAGGCATAAGAGCTATGTTGAGAACTTCCTTTTTAGGGATGATGGTGATTTCTTTTTCAACAGTACAGTTGTTATTTACCATCAGCTTTACTTTATACTTTCCGGCTTTATTAAAAGCGTGCCCTATTTTAGACCTGTATGAAATAGCAGTGCCATCGCCAAAGTACCATCGCCACTCATAGGCCCCGGGAGTATTGTCTGAAAAAGTGATGATTTCGCCTTCTTTAAAAGACGGTGCTTTTACTTCAAATTCTTTTACAAAACAGGCCGATTTAGAATTCATTCTAAAAGCAAGCAAACCACATGACAGTATAAATACTATCATTAGTATCGTGATTACTTTTCCATCAAAATGAGTTTTTATCTGAGCCATGTTTACGAAATTATTAATTGAATAATCAGAAAATATTTACTTAAAAAAATCATTTATCACCATCAAGTAACAAAGCAATTAAATTTTTTAATGCCCGAAATTGACATTAACAAAACATTTTAAAACATTTAACAAACCTCTGTGAATTATCATATTTATCTTATAAAACTTTGTTAAAACATTTATAATGAAAAGTTAATTGGCTTAAAGGAAAATCAAAAAATACTAATTTAACCCTGTTTTTTTAAGGGTTTATTTACCTAACCCGCCGTTAACATTGCATTATATTCAAAAATATTAAATTAATGATTTCTCAACATTTTAGTAAAATAGCTATATGCGCAATTATGGTTTTCTGCGTGTCATGCCGCGGAAAAAAAGACTTTGTAATCACGGATGAGTATGTAAATAAAGAGAAAGGCATCAAGCAGGATGAGAGAAAAAACACTCCCAGGTTAAGCGAGAATGACAGGAAGCATTTTGCTGAAAAACTTGACGTATCAACCTCCCAAATTACCAACGATGAGTTATATGTTTCTGTAAAAAAAATGGAGACTACCAATACGACCAATAGCGCTGCTGTTGCCAAAAAAATATATGCAGAAGTCTACAGGAAAAAACTCAGAGGTGAAGCAATCGACATGTTTGAAGATAAAAATATAGAGCTGTTTAAAGATACGGGAAATCTAAGGGAAGGCGATCTGGTGTTTTTCAGGATTGGTACAGATCAGATTATCTCGCATGTGGGTGTTTATTTAAAAAATAACCGGTTTGTATCGAGCCTTGACAGCAAGGCACAAATTTATGAGCTGAAAAGCGGCAAATGGAAAAATAGTTTTGTAACAGCAGGCAGGCTAAAGGAATAAATATGTCAGAAAATACCTTTTTTATCAATAATTATCGCCATTTGACCCGCTTCGATGCCAGGGTTGAAGTTCTTTTTGAAGCATTGCTGCAAAGCAATATGCGTGATACTGACATTATTGTAAAGCCAAACGGCCTTTTTTACCGAAAGTTCAGTAAAGACCTAATGTCAATAACACAGGATGTAAATGATAGCGATGTACTTAACATAGCTGTGAGCCGCGACGGGTTTTATGATATCCTGCCAGAAAGCATCACCCACAATTACAGGGGTCGTGATTTGAGGGAAGATCCCGTTCAGGACTTTAAGAGCAGGAAAAAAGAAGAAAAAGAAGCCCGTCATTTCTTTAATCCGCTGGAAAATGAATTTTTCAGGTTCAGGCATTCAATTGAAAAATTTGAGTCAGAGTTTTTTGCTTCATTAAACACAAGCGGTGTTGCCGATATTATAAAATCGATATTGGGAATAGAAAAAGAGCTGCCTGATTTCCTGATCGTAAAATTGTTTTATGCGCTTATGAAACAAAAAAGCAACCCAAAAAGCAAGATGAGGGACTTATGCGATATTCTAAAAGATATAATGGGTGAAGAGGTCTCTTTCACTTCCAGCCATATAGAACCCGAGCATACTTTTGATATTGAAGAAAAACAGGAAGATATGATCATGGGAGTAAATACAACACTCACAAGCCATGAAAAGATCTTTCTTAAAAAATACCATTTTAATGTAGGTACGTTAAAGAATCCCGATAATGTGCCTCTCTACTTTGGCGGGCAGGTACTCGAGCATTTCCTGACTACATTTTTTGATATGTTCCTGCCTTTTCACTCGCAGTTTTCATTTCAGTTACATCTCAATCCGGAAGACGAGTTATTCGCCATGGACGACACCACAGTTTACAAATCAAGGTTAGGAATTTCAACAGTTTTATAAATGCGCAGATATTTAAATCAATTAGGAGGCGGAGAAGTATTGCTCTATGTTCTGTTAGCTATTGCTATTGCAATGATGCTAAGCATATTTGTAGGCATAAAAGTGCCTAAATTCAGACAGGAAAAGAAAAAATACTTTGTATACATACTCATACAGGGATTGCTATTCCTGATTTTTGGAGCTATTCTTTATAATCTTAAAGATACTACATTGAATGCTCGTTTTATGACTACGCAGCTTTACATGCTTATAATGGGAAGTTTGCATGTATATACATTCAGGGGATACTTTAAACGATTTGACACAAAGGCTATTTACAAAGAGCTGGCAGTAGTTCTTGTTACTACGATATTCCTGTCGGCATTTGTAATCATGATCGTTGTGCATTTCAGGGAATTGGAATATTTAATTTATACACTGGGGTCTTTACTGTTCTTTATAGCTCCTACCCTATGCTACATACTGTTTGAAACGGCAGTATCTATACCCGCAAAACTGCATAAAAGGTGGTTTTATCCGGTAAATACAAAATATCCTTCTCCTCAGGCTGCGGATATGAGAAACATCATCATCCTGAACTTTGTCTTCCAGAAAAAGGAAAACGATAAAGACATCATCAACTTTAAGGTTAAGGCACCCAGGGCCTTTGAATTTGGCAAGTTGTTCTACTACTTTATAAACGATTATAACGAAAAGAACCCTAATAGTCAGATACATTACATTGATAAAAAAGGTGAACCTTATGGCTGGTACTTTTACTCTAAGCCCAAATGGTTTAGTGCATCCGAATATATAGATCCCGAACATGCTATTGATACCAACAACATCAAAGACGGGGAAACAATAATTTGTCAAAGAATTTAATTTACATAACGATGGCTGAGAATTTAAAACACTTTCCTGTAAACTGGATTGATGGAATGAAGATCAATAAAAATCATTTCATTCATCTGCAGGATAATATTGAAGATGTAGTGCGCGATGCGAGAACAATTGGTGTTAACCATCTTAATTATGGCTTGTTGCCAACACATTTAACGAGGCCCTTTCAGTATTCTATTTCAATAGATGCCCACAATGAGCTTAGTGTTACCATAAAATTTCTGAAAGCAGTAACACCGGGCGGAGGCAGAATTGAAATAACGGATTACACCGGCGAATTTTCGGAAAGGATAGAACTTAAAGATTTTGATTTTAAGGAGAATAATTATTTCCTCCTCCTGAATATTGATCCTTTTCAAAGGATTCCGTCAGGCGAGCAAAATATGCAGGAAGTACCCCCGAGGTTTCCTAATGCACTGCCACGTTATTTCCTTACCAGCGTACTGGAAACCGAGGTAAACCAGAATAATATTGGTACACTTCAGTTTCCGTTGGCTAAATTCAGGACTTCGGCAGATAACTATGAGATCCTAACCGATTTTGTCCCTCCGTGTATGGTAATTAATAGCCATCCGCAATTACTGTCTCTATTCGAAAGCTATGAAATGTTCTTTAAGCAGATGGAATTCTGCTCAGTACAGATATGCCAGAAAATACGCTTCAGAAATACAACAGAAGATGAAAACATTATTGCAAAAATGGTTTTTGATGCCTGTGAAAAAATTATGATGCATACTGCCCAGTATATCACCAAAAACAAATGGACCGGTTTTGGCATGAATCCGATGGAAGTGCTTGAAAATACTGTTGGCCTTGCCAGGGTAATTAAAAATACCTTCGACGCATTTTCCGGTGATGGTAAAGAGATATTGTTCAATTACTTCTCTGAATGGACCGATATATCCAGTGGTGATTATGAGAGATTATTTACTGACACAATCAATGTAAAGTATAATGCTTTTGATATAGCGCCAACCATAAACCAGGTGCGCCGATTTATCGAAAAGACCGAACACCTGTTCAATATACTTAACCAGCTTGATTACATTGGTAAAAAACGTGATGCAGGAATTTTTGTGAACGAAAATATACTGAGAACTGAAAAACCAATTTTTGCATCAAGCAGCAGTGAAACGCAAAACTCATCACCATCATTTTTAGCAGAATAGAAGTACTATGGAAATCCTTAATAAAAAAGAGCGCATATCGGCATTTTTGCTTTTCCTGTTGATGTATGTAATTACTACAGGGGTACTAATTGCCGCAATATTTTATAATTATAAGCTTCCGCTAAAAGAAAATGAAGTTCTAAAAGCGGAAAATGAAAGGATACTTAATGAATTTAATTTTCAGAAAGGGTTTTCAGATAAGATAGAATATGTTTCTAAACTGGTAGATTCATTGGATAAAGCACCGGAGAGCTTTCAGTTTATCGAACAGAACATTACTTATGAGCTTGTAGAGCTTAAAGAAAAGATCCCTGCAGATTCTGACCAAAGCCTTAAACTGTATGATAATTATATCCTTACGGTAAAAGACCTTGTGAATTCTAAAAAATTGCTGCTACAGGTTAACGATTCCAAAAAGGAAATCGATATGCTTAACAGCCAGCTTAAAGCCTATGAAGAAGATAATAAAGATCTGGCAAGGGAGCTTGAAATAACAAGGCAGCTAAACAGAAGGCCTAATTAAGAAAAAATGCTATGGCTAAAGAAATTATACTTCCCGAAATTGTACATATCGCAAAACAAATTGCTAAGGATAACCTTAATGCAAAATGTTCTCCCGGGCACTTGATTAAAGCGCTGCTGAACAGGCAGTTTACATTTATAAAAGAACTTGATTCAGCCGGTATCGATGTTTTTTACCTGGAAGAATGGGCTGATATCAGGATTGGAGAATATACTAAAGCTTCACGTCCGGTAGATGATCCCGAAACAGACAGTGGTGTAAACACTGTTATTGAAGAGGCAGAATCTGTCGCTTCTAAAAGTGGAGCCGAAGTAAATTTTATAGACATCCTTATTGCGCTGGTTACTCCGGGGGTAGGCTTTTCACACGATCAGCTAAAATCGCTTCCGTTAACACCGCAAGAGGTCCAGGCTTCTTTTGGTATCAGTGATAAACCGGGGGCTGCGAAAACTCCTGTATCACAAAAAAGTACTATTAATGCAGGAACATCTTCGTTAGAGAAATTCTGCATTGATAAAATAAGAGAACTTCAGGGAAAGGAATTTATACCCATCATTGGACGTGATAAAGAACTAAAAACCATAACCGAAGTCCTTAACCGTAAACTCAAACCGCATATTATAGTAACCGGAGACAGTGGTGTTGGAAAATCTACACTGATAGAAGGTTTTTTTCATAAAATTGCCAACAAAGCCGTTCTGGATATATTTCATGATGCCACGGTTTTTGAGATCAATATAGGGGCTTTATTTGCAGGTGCTTCCTACAAAGGAGAAGTTGAAGACAGACTACAGAAAATATTCAACGAGATAAGGCAGTATGACAAACCTATAGTATTCATTGATGACATTCATGAACTATTCGATTCGAATCAGGGATCGGGTATTGCCAGCATCGTAAAATCAGAACTTTCAAAAGGCGACATTACATTTATAGGCGCTACCACTACAGACAGGTTCAGGAAAACACTTGGTAAAGATGATGCGCTTTCCAGAAGGTTTGAAACGCTTGAGATACATGAGCCAAATGCAGACCTTGCCCTTAAAATGGTTAAAAATGTTATTGAACATTATCAGTCACATCATGATTTTACAATTGATGATGAAGGGTTGAGCGAATCGATAAGGCTTTCTAAAAGATACCTGAAGGAGAAATCATTACCTGATTCTGCACTGGATCTTATCGACAGAACTATGTCGTCACTGAAAGTTGCCAGGGAAATGACACGAAAAGAACTCCCTTTGTTTAAGCAACAATTACAGGCACTTCAGAATAATGCTGATGAAGACAGGGAAGAAAGATTGGCCGACCTTCATTTGGAAATTCACGGAAAAACCGGAAGCCTTTTCATCGAGGGAGATGAAAGCGGAGCAGAAGATCAGGATATAGTCGGAAAAATAGAACTATTGCTTGAAAAGCTTGAGCAGTTGGACTCAAACGAAAATATAGTGCTACCTGCACATCTTTCTATAATTGTTTCGGGCATTACCGGCATTCCTGCAGGCAAAGTAAAATCTGATGAACGTGAACGCCTGCTCGACATTGAAAACACTTTAAAAAAACGTGTAATCGGTCAGGATCATGCGGTAAAAGTGGTTGCCGATGCCATATTGGAATCCCGTTCCGGACTCACAAAACCCGGGCAGCCTATAGGCTCATTCTTCTTCTTAGGGCCTACAGGTACTGGTAAGACAGAGTTGGCAAAATCGTTAGCCGATTTCCTTTTTGGAGACGAAAGTGCAATCATTCGTTTCGATATGTCTGAATTTAAGGAAGAACATTCCGCAGCCCTGCTATATGGTGCTCCTCCGGGATACGTAGGATATGAAGAAGGTGGACTTTTGGTAAACAAGATCAGGCAGCAGCCCTACTCTATCGTACTATTTGACGAGATTGAAAAGGCACATAAGTCGGTTTTTGATGTATTTCTTCAAATCCTTGATGAAGGTAAACTTCATGACAGACTTGGTAAAGAAGGTGATTTTTCTAATGCTGTGATATTGTTTACATCTAACATAGGATCAGACTTTATCGTAAAATCTTTTGGAGAAGATATAATCCCTGAATCAAATGACCTCATCAAAATAATGAGTAATTATTTCAGGCCTGAATTTTTAGGACGTCTTACCGAAATAATACCTTTCGCACCGATAAGTGCGAAAAGTGTTGCCAGAATTTTTGATATTCATCTTAAAAAAGAACTGCTTCAACTTCTTGAAAAACTGGATATAACTCTTGAAATTGACGAAGCTGATAAAGAACAGATCGCTTTGAAAGGCTTTAGTCCTGAATATGGTGCAAGGCCTATTAAAGGCATCATCCGAAATCAGTTAAAGAGACCTTTATCGCGTATGATCATTTCTAACGAGTTGAAAAAAGGCGATACCCTGAAAGTAAGCCTTGATGATAACGGAGCTATAAAATTTGTGAAGGAACATGAAGGATCTTTATTATAAAATACCGCTAAACTTTAAAAAGCTTACACAGGGAGCAGATATACCAAAGGTCACGATTGAAGAATCGCTTGCTCAGTATATCTCGTTGGTTATTACTACCATATTTGGCGAATATAAATATGACGACAATTTCGGAACCATCATCTGGGAAACCGATTTTAACCTGCTGGCAAACGTCAACCAGCTAAAAGACATGATTAAGGATTCGGTTTTTGAAAAGGTAAGGGATTATGAAAAAAGGCTTACCGTTACCGATGTTACGCTCGGTATCAGCGAAGATACTGTTAGTTATGCCACTA
The DNA here is from genome assembly GCA_003243255.1 of Flavobacterium psychrophilum. Next base: position 36,665 of record QFQM01000022.1, read on the forward strand.
ACATCCGGGTAAAGAAGAGGCTTGATATTGTTGTATACGGAATTATAAAAAAAACAAACCAGCCTTATTACTACAAGAGCTCTTACTTTTTAGCCCCGTTTTCTTTTAAATAATTAATGCTATGAACCAGTTATCTAAAGACCAAATAAAAGAGCGTTTGCTAAAGCGTGCTGCCAAACAATGGGGTTACTCTGACATTGAGCTTGAAAACGTTTTTGACCCTATAGTAAACCTTCTTTTTGATGTTTGCGCAAAAGAACTAGAAAAGATAGCAGGCGAAATATATTCAAGCCGAAGGAGAATGACCGAACGGCTGATCGATATACTTACCCCTACCGCTGCAACAAAAGCTACCCCGGCGAGGGGTATTGCAAGGGCATATCCGGTAGAGAACGAAGTGACGCTTAACGACCATCACCAGTTTTACTATCAGAGAAAAGAAACCAATCCCTATAACCCTACCGAAACAAACATAAAAAACTACTTTTTCGGACCAACTATCCCACTAAAGCTCACGCGAAATAAGCTCAGGTATGTCATACTTCCTAACGGAGTACAGGAAATTCAGCGCGAACAATTCAGGGAAGTGATAAACAGTAATGATTTTATTCAACTTACAAAGGCTTTAATACGTTATCATTATTCGGAGTGGATTTATAATGAGGAATTCGGAGGTGACCATTATTGCTCCTTACTTTTTTCTGATGAGAGTCTATTTTTTAATGTAGATAGATTTAATCCTGCAGTTCTTGATGAGCTTTCAGATAGGATTTATTTGTTTGGTGGCAGTTATGATTCTTATCAATCCGGAGTTTCCTTATTTTCAGGATACTATGATACATACAAGCTCCCATTGTTAGAATCAATAAAAACTGACTTAGATTCTTCGATTCTGAAAATTGAAAGACAACTGTTGGTGGAGAATTACTTTCAATATGAAGCTGAGATTTCAAAACTGCTTTCCCTATATGTCAATTCTTGCCAAATGACAATAAAAAAAGATTCTGAATTTTTTAGAGCAAGAATAGGCTATCAGCATGAAGAAAGAGTTCATTATAATTCAAAGGTAGAAACAAAAACTATATATATTCCATATTCCGGTGATAAGATAGGCGCGCCGCCCCCAAATATCGTCGGTACAGGAAGAATCAATAGACCAGGCGTTTCCTATCTTTATTGTGCAACAGACGAGTATACTGCAATTTCAGAAATAAGACCCCATCCGGGAGATGTTGTTTCAATTGGAAAATTTATTGTAGATAAAGATTTGAAGATTTTCGA
>QFQM01000293.1 GCA_003243255.1 Flavobacterium psychrophilum
AGAATCTGAAAGACACAACTACATCTACAGATTTCTAAAAACGAAAAGGGAGCCAATTGGCTCCCTTTTCTATCTTATAAAGATTACTTTTTGTCTCTTCTAAGCTCTCTTGCAAGAAGCGTATTCTTAAGCAGCATGGCAATTGTCATTGGCCCGACCCCTCCCGGAACCGGAGTAATGAAAGATGCTTTTTTGCTTACGTTCTCAAAGTCAACGTCGCCGGTAATAACATAACCTTTAGGGTTGGTGTCATCAGCAACACGTGTAATTCCCACGTCTACAATTACCGCATCATCCTTAACCATTTCGGCTTTAAGGTAATTTGGTACACCAAGGGCAGTGATAATGATATCAGCCTGAGTCGTTATCTGTGCGATGTTTTTAGTATGGCTGTGCGTTAGCGTAACGGTTGAGTTACCAGGGAAACCTTTACGTCCCATAAGGATACTCATCGGGCGGCCCACGATGTGGCTACGGCCGATAACTACTGTATGTTTACCTGCAGTCTCTACATTATAACGCTCTAAAAGTTCAAGGATACCAAATGGCGTAGCAGGAATGAACGTTGTCATATCAAGTGCCATTTTACCAAAGTTCTCAGGATGGAAACCGTCAACATCCTTGCTTGGATCGATAGCCATAAGTACTTTCTGGTCGTCAATCTGTTTTGGAAGCGGGAGCTGAACGATAAAACCGTCGATGTCATCATCCTGATTAAGCTCCTCAATTTTTTTCAAAAGCTCAAGCTCAGAAATAGTGCTTGGCAGTTTTACAAGTGTAGACTCAAATCCTACACGCTCGCAGGCTTTTACTTTGCTGCCTACATAAGTAAGGCTCGCTCCGTCGTTACCAACGATTACGGCGGCAAGGTGAGGCACCTTTTCACCGTTCTTCTTCATTTTTGCTACAACTTCGGCAATCTCATTTTTGATATCTTCCGAAACTTTTTTTCCGTCGAGTAATTGCATTCTTTTTTGTTTAGGGTTTAAAGTTTAAGGTTTAAGGTTGCCCATAACGCCCTAAACTGTAAATTATAATCATGTACAAAATATAAGGCCCGAGTAAGTAACTTTGAACTCTAAACCTTAAACTTTAAACTAAAATTAAGGCCTCATTCCTTTCATTCCGCCCATCATTCGCATCAGGTTTTTTCCGGCGCCTCCCTGCATCATCTTCATCATCTTGCTCATCTGATCAAACTGTTTCAGCAGTTGGTTTACCTGCTGTACAGATGTTCCCGATCCTTTTGCTATCCTGTTTTTTCTTTTCACATCAATAGTAGCCGGTTTGCTTCGCTCACCGGGAGTCATTGAGTAAATGATAGCTTCAATATGTTTAAAGGCATCATCTTCAATTTCTACATCTTTAAGCGCTTTACCAGCACCGGGTATCATCCCAACAAGGTCTTTCATGTTACCCATTTTCTTAACCTGTTGTATCTGGGCAAGGAAATCGTCAAAACCGAATTCGTTTTTAGCGATCTTCTTCTGTAGTTTTCTAGCCTCTTCTTCGTCGTATTGCTCCTGTGCTCTCTCAACAAGGGAAACAACGTCACCCATACCAAGAATACGGTCAGCCATACGGCTTGGATAGAAAACATCGATAGCTTCCATCTTCTCACCGGTACCGATGAATTTGATTGGCTTATTAACTACCGATTTAATAGATATAGCGGCACCACCACGGGTATCACCATCTAATTTGGTAAGGATAACACCGTCAAAGTCCAGCCTGTCGTTAAATGCTTTAGCGGTATTAACGGCATCCTGACCCGTCATTGAGTCAACAACAAACAGGGTTTCGTTTGGCTGTATCGCTTTATGAACGTTTGCGATCTCGTTCATCATTTCTTCATCAATAGCAAGACGGCCGGCAGTATCGACGATAACTACGTTAAATCCGTTTGCTTTAGCATGTTTGATAGCATTCTGTGCAATCTCAACAGCGTTTTTGTTACCCTCTTCAGAGTACACTTCTACCCCTATCTGCTCTCCTACAACATGTAACTGGTTGATAGCCGCAGGACGGTAAATATCACAGGCAACCAATAGTGGTTTCTTGTTCTTTTTGGTTTTAAGGTAATTAGCAAGTTTTCCTGAGAAAGTTGTTTTACCAGAACCCTGAAGACCGGACATCAATATTATGCTCGGATTACCGGAAAGGTTAATGTCTGTAGTGTCGCCACCCATAAGCTGGGTAAGTTCGTCTTTAACGAGCTTAACCATCAACTGGCCCGGTTGTAATGTAGTAAGTACATTTTCGCCAATCGCTTTTTCTTTTACTTTGGTCGTAAAATCTTTAGCGATCTTAAAGTTAACGTCGGCTTCAAGTAGCGCTCTTCTAACCTCTTTAAGGGTATCGGCAACATTTACCTCGGTTATCTTTCCGTGACCTTTAAGTATATGTAAGGCTTTGTCTAATTTTTCACTTAAATTATCAAACATAAATCAGGGTTTCTTTTATAGAGGTGCAAATTTAAGAATTTGATTTTTAAGATGCAGTGTTTCCGCAAATAAAAAGGCAATCGCAAAGTTATTTTAAGCACTATTGCTAATGGTAAGTTGTAAAAAATGAAAAACCGGTCTGGGAAGGGACCGGTTTTTCTCGGAAAAAAACTTGAATATTTAAAAAAACACAACTATTCTAAACATGTATTGCAATCACCGTCAAGTTCATACAAAATCTGAACTTCGTCAGGAGAAAGCGCTTTTTTATAGACTCTCAGGTCGTCAAGGAAACCTGTAAAACCATTGCCTATAAAATAATCCATCGCTACGTTGCCTATCTGAGCCTCCGAAGCATCCTGGCTATTTCTCAGCATACCATCGCGGTACAGCTTTATATTATTATTACCGTCAACCGTGACAACCAAATGATGCCAGCTGGCTGTATCTACCGGAAGCGCTGGATCTGTTTTCCAGTCGGTATCAGCGATTTCCATATTATTTGCTGCAAACAAAGGAGCATTTAGCTGTTTTATCATCAGCCGGAAGCCTTCTCCCGTAGCATTTCCTTTTGAGAAAAGTTTCTCGATATCACCTCCATTGGTATTCTGCATCCTGAACCAAAGGCTTACACTATAAGCCTGTCCCTGCACAATTGCATTACCGGGGCTCTGAACAACCTGTAAAAACTGCGATCCATTAAAGGCTATTGCACAGTTTTGGTTACCCTGCCTGTCTGACGTAAATACAATATCCTGAGGCACTTCAATAAAACTTCCTTTCAGGTCTTTAGCCATTCCGTTAGAGAATGTGATGTAGAGAGCTAAGTCGTCTACCAATACTTTCGGATTTGTACAGCCTCCCTGTTTACAACCTTCTAGCGCTATGTTGATTGCACTCAACAGCTCATCATTTGAGTTCACCGTAATCCCGGCACCATCATTTACATTCAGTGAAACCGGATACCCTATTGAATAATATTCATTTGGCCCCAGATCCATCAGCATAACGTGTAAATCTCTATTATTCTTAAGAACGTAAGTATTCTGTATCTGGAAACCACTATTATAACTGTAAAAATTGAACGGAAAAACTAATGAAACACAATCATCTCCAATAGCTTCCGCCGGTACAGTGCAGGTATTCTTTAATGCATCAAACAATTCCTGACTTTCTACAGCTATCTCATTATAGTCCTGATCTTCAATTGTAACAGGAAAGACAATAGAAACCTGATCATAATCTTCCTGGCTTTCATTCAGTATAGTCGCCACATCATTATATTGTGATGAATTTACCACCCTCATATATTGACCGTTGACTACAATTTGTACCGGAAGCTTAATCTTATAACAGCTTGTACTGTCAATCATATCGTCTTCTGCTGTATCGTTAGCCGACATTGACTTCAAAACATCCGTCAATTGCGAACTAAGTATCAATGCCTCGGAATTTTCACTAACCGATTCACTCTGGCACGAAATTGCCAATAATACCAATATCAAAACAGCAAAAAGTCTCTTTATCATCTTATTTGATATATTCTTAAACAGTCAAATTTAAAAAAACCCTACCCGCTTTGTATATTTTTTTATAAAATAAAAGCCATCCCCCGAAGCGAATGGCTTTTTAAATAATATGATTTCCTTTTCCATTTATTGTAAAACGCCACATTTAAGGCGCTGATAGTGTTTTTATTCTATGAATAAAACAATACAATTCCGTTTTACCCTACCTTAACTCTTTAATTTTTTTGAAAGGTCAGATAATCCGTTCCTCCATCGCCACCGCTCACATCAATAAGCTTAATTTCAGTTCCGGTCCTTGACATCACATCCCAGTCATCATTAAGGTCGGTAAATTCAGCAGGTGCTGCAAAATTGATATCTACATCAATATCGCTGTCAAATCCGTCGTCATCATTGCTGTTATCATCATAAACCGACCATGTGCCAGCATAGGTATTAGCGCCATTGGTTGCCGTTAGCACGCCATTTTCATCGAAGGTAAAATTATAGCCGGTAAAATTAGTGGTTTCGTTAACTCCTTCTTCCTCAAAAAGAGTTATTCGCCATGTTCCTGACTTAAGGTTGTTTGCTACCGCAGTAGCGTTACCATTTACGTTTGACTTATCATCGTCATCAGAACAGGCTGTTAATCCCATTACGATCAGTCCGGCTGCTAATAAATTGATTCTTTTCATCGGTTTAGTTTTTATAGTGTTGATGTAAAAATAAGGATGTGAAATAATAACCGCTAAAACTTTATAATTACTTTAAAGTTTACTTCATTGTTTCAAAACAAAAAAAGTAAAATTTCCATCAATAATAAAACACCAACCGGGAGTTTCCTGCTCCGATTTAGAATTTGTAAAAAATGATTTAGTATTCGCAGCAGAACAATGTGATATTTAATTTTTTTTGATGCTTTGCAGGCTACTTCTATTTTTTTTATAATTTACACCCACTTTTTACAAGCCAAAATGAAAGACAAATCACTAAAGGGAATTTG
>QFQM01000969.1 GCA_003243255.1 Flavobacterium psychrophilum
CTATAGTTTTTAAGTTACTCATTCTTTTGTTAGGAACTGAACATACCGCTCCCGGACAGGCATTTATCACAATGAACTATTTTGCTCATGCTTTTATGTACTCCTACTACGCGTATATGGCTACAGGCAAACGAGCTCCTCGGTGGATTTCTATGGGTGTCACTACGATTCAAACTACCCAAATGTTTGCCGGTGTCGCCGTTTCTTTCTATGTCTACTATATTAAACTCTATACGTCGGTTCCGTAAGTTACAATTTTTTGAATCAGTTTAATCGAACCTTAAGATGCCAACAAAGCATTCCCAACTTATATTTGGCTTTTCTCATCTACATTACATTCGCCGTTCTATTCGTCCAGTTCTTCGTAAACACCTATTTGACAGAGAAAAAGACAAAGAAGGCCAAGATTCAATAGTTCTTTGAGAGTAGCAAATTTTTATCTGTAAATTTGAGACGGTTGAAATAAACAATTTTAAATTTGTGTTTGGATACTGTACACAGGTAATTCCTATTTGGTGTTTACGGTCGGCGGCCTCTGATTTACGCAACAATTAGCGCTAGAACATCGTTTATGATCGGTATGGAGGAAGTTTGGGCATGCTTCGCACACGGCTGTCATAAATGGCGATCGGTTTACAACGAAATAACAAGCTTGTTGAGCGGTCGCTTTTGGATGGAAAGGCTTTGAAATGAATCGCCCACCAATTCAATGCCCAATCTTGTCCAAACGCCAAAAATTCGCATCAATTTTGTCTTTTTGCATAGAGCTAAAATTGGAGTCGGATTGCGCGTCTCTTTGAGTTTAATCCGCCGTTGGCCCAAGGACAAAAATGATAAGCGACGCAACTGGCGGCCCTCGGGTATTTGACCTTGAAAGACTTTTAAGACAGTTTGAAATAACTGGGCATCATTTGCTAAGGGGAGTTAGATGAGGTTTAGACAAAATGGTTTGAAACTGTGAAACGTGGGGTTAATTTAATGTTTTATATCAATCCAAATTGCATCCCGATTTTTACGACCAAAACCCATGTC
>QFQM01000294.1 GCA_003243255.1 Flavobacterium psychrophilum
ACAGGAGGCCGACCGAAACCACACCACTTTATCATGCTCCGTTTTTCAATGTCTATGTAGAAGGAAATGTATGTATGGGTACGGTGGATGTCAATATCAGGAGGTCAGCGTCATTAGAGGAATTTACAGCCGCATGGGAAGCCTATTTCTTTAACAGCTATTTCAGTCACCTGATGCAAAATCATAACCCCATACACGGTAACTGTGTGAGCCTATGGAAGAAGCTGCGGAAGACTGGAGAGCCATTTCCGAAAGAGGTATTGAAAAAGACAGACAGGACAATAAAAAATATACTACGATGAAAACGGACAAAATAAAAGTGCATTTTACAGACAACGACCTGATTGCCCCAACCAACCCCATTGAGGTAAACCTGATAGGGGCTGGAGGCACAGGTTCAAAGGTGCTAACCGCATTGGTAGAAATGAATTACAGCCTGAATGAATTGGGACATGCAGGGATAGCGGTGAGGCTTTGGGATGATGATATAGTAACAGATTCCAATTTAGGCAGACAGCGGTTTGCTGAATGTGAGGTAGGACTATATAAGTCCGTTGCCCTGATAAACCGTTCCAACAGATGGGCTGGCACGAACTGGAAAGCTGAAACCACAAAGTTTGAAAGGGATAGTTTGGACAGGTTGCCCGAACATGCACAGGCAAGTATTTACATTTCCTGCGTTGATAGCGTAAAGGCACGATTTGAAATAGCTGAGATACTTAAAGGACTGAATAGTTACAGGGCATACCGCAATCAAGCCAAATATTGGATGGATTTCGGCAATAGCCAGTCCACAGGGCAGGTGCTACTATCCACTATCGGCAGTATCAAGCAACCAAAGTCTGAAAAATATCAGGCGGTGGCAAGCCTGCCATTTATTACAGATGAATATGGCGAACTGCTGAAACGGTCTGAAGAAACAGATAATACCCCAAGCTGTTCACTGGCTGAAGCATTGGAAAAGCAAGACTTGTACATTAATTCCTCCCTTGCCCAAATGGGTTGCTCCCTGCTATGGAACCTTTTCCGCAACGGAATGACCGAAAATAAGGGCTTCTTTCACAACCTTGCCAACTTTACCACCCAACCGATAAAGGTCGCCTAAAGCCCCTCCCAGGCGGCGCATCGGCATTCCTTTCCCCGTAGGCGGAACACCGCTGCGCGAAGAAGCGGTGCAGCCACTTATGCAAAACCGTCCTCACTACCTTTTAGTCCGTTCATCCGTTTCCGCATAACAGACTGCGGCATTATTAATCATCTATATTACTGGAGATGGTCTTTCTTATTTGAGGCTGCAATTATGTATTTGTAAATTCTTCAGTTCTTGCTTTCTATGAGCATCTAAGATTCCTCTTCTTCATCTGATTTTGTAGCCCATTCCAGATGTTTTATTATACCTTTTTGTAGGCTCAAAAGGAAAGGTATTCCTTCGCTTCTCACTATGCTATTGGGATTGCAAATCTCCAGAAGAGTGCTTAAAGAATTAGCAAACCAGGCATAATTTCCTCTAAGTGGAGGGATTGCCTGCACATTCAAATACCTGATAGCACCAATAAGTATCTCATCACCATCCGGCAAACCCTCCACTTGATAATAATTTTGATTTGCGATTTCAATAAACTTATTGGTCATTTCATTTAATTCAGAAATATCTTCTGGAAGCCTTTCAATAGGAGCCGAATCCTTATCCCACATCAAGTCTTCCGCTAACATAAAGCAAACCTCAAGTAATTTGTTCTCGTCCATGTTATACTTTTAAATCATTACGATTGTTAGAGATTATATTTATGCGTCTGGGAGCTTTATCTAAGCATTTACTCTGGCATACACCAGCGGTACTATTCCTCGTAATAATTGAATTGCTGGTGACAAAAGCATTTCCTGATATTGATGCAGTCCCTTTTCTCCGTGAACAATGTTACACCGGATTGAATAAAGCGTTTTCATTAAAGCAAGGATTTTTGTCGCAGGCACTGCTGATTGCAATCCATTGATAAGTTGTTGGTCGCGGTTGGGCTGCGGTGTTCCTCTATTCAGGTCAATATTGAAATGAGGCATCGCCTGATATAATGCCTGGATTTGGTTGTCAAGTCCTTGCTGTGTTAAATAATGGGCAATAGCAGCAGCTCCAAGAAAATCAATTGTAAAAGTAGTAGCTCCCGCTCTGTCACCAACTTGTTCTCTCGCATTACCAGTTTCCTGAGCTTTTTTTATCGGAACGATATTGTACAGGAAGTTATAGTTGATAAATAAGGTTACGTATTTATCAATAAGGCTGGCAACATCCTCATCTACTATATTATCGGCTTTCTGAAGCCACCTGTTATAAAAATCCTGTTGATCTGGTGATAGCATATTTTAGATTAATTTGATGCTTTCAAATCTACGGCAATTCACTCCAATGTTGTAAGATTCTGTTCTGTAAATCTGAGAATTGCGTCGGTACTTGGTAATGGTAGTGTGAATTAATTATTTAGAACAAAATATTATATTTTGCAACAGTCTATTCAAACCCTGTAAAGAAATTGTCTGATGAATGATATGTCACTTTTTGAAAAGAAAGAAAGAACATTAGATGGGCCTGCTAAATACAACGTAGATACCTATCAGTACTATAACGATAGTGCCAGGCAAGACATGGAAGTTATAAGACAGTTACTTGAAAAGTGGTTTTCGCATTATCCCGATGATGAAAAGCAAGACCTAAAGACACGATTTCAAGCCTCATTTGATGCCGCATTTTATGAGTTATATATCTATACACTATTCACGAAGCTGGGATTTTCATTATCAATACACCCTGATATTCCCGGCACATTAAAACGTCCGGATTATCTTGCTACAAAAGATGGGGAGTTTCTATTTATCGAGGTTAAACACATGACAATGCGATCCCAAGATGAGCGGTCGCTTGAAAGGAAAAAGAATACACTTCTCGATTCGTTGGATAAAATTGATGCATCGAATTTTTTGTTGAAACTGGATGAAATCGTTTTCAAAGATAACAGCCAGCCAAGTGGAAAAATGATCGTCCGTTATTTTAACCAAGCCATTTCATCGTATGATCCTGATATATATACAGACCTTTTAAGTCAACGTGGATTTCAGGCAATGCCTAAAATTGTATATGATGATGATAAAGTCAAAATAGAGTTGCAGTTAATTCCAAAATCGCCATTACATCGTGGAACTAATTCCCGTTCCATTGGCACTCATCCGATCGTTACCCAAATAGGTAATGATAGCGAGGATATAATTACTGCTTTGGAATCAAAAGCTACGCGCTATGGAGCATTAAATGCTCCGTACATTATTTGTCTAAATAAGCAGAGTATTTCTCTTGATATTATAGAAGTGCAGGAGGCGCTATACGGCTCATTGCAAATTTCTTGGCGTGATATTCCTGACAACCGGGATGAAAGATTAGAGCTTTCAGGAAATGGTTTTTTTGGTTCAAAAAATAATCCCAAGTTTACAAGAGTGTCAGGAGTATATATTACCAACGCCAATACGGCTAATTTAGCCACTACTGTAGATCACGCATTCCGACACAACCCATTTGCACAGTTTCCGACCTATATGGTAATTGACAAGCCGGTGCAAGAATTGTTGAGCATACCTCTTGATTACCCAATGCCATCTAAAATCTGATTCTATGACAGACGCCGAATTGATGGTTAGAGCATCCATTCAAGTTTTTCTGGCAAAAGCAGATTACCCCAAGCCAGAAGGTTTTGGTTCTTGCTGTGTAATCGTTTACCAAAACCGAAGGTTTTTTATTTCAGTTTCGCACGTTACTGATGCAGAAGGATACACCACTTTTTTAGAGACTAATCAACCATTTGATAAGAGGGGGCCAATCATTCAACCCATAGGAGGTATTTGTTACTTCGATCAGATAAAGGTAACGAAAGACATGTCTCTGGAGGACTTTGAATCGGTATTACAGCAAGGCAAAAGATTGGATATTGCGTTTGCTGAAATTAAACATAATATAGAGCTGCTGCAACCTGAAATGGATTTTAAAGCATTTAAGGTGGAAGCGTCAACAAAGTTGCCGTTGTTTATGGAGGATGCTGCTATGCCAACCAAAGACGAACGGTATGGTTTCTTTGGAAAAGTTAGGCATAGCTATAATGGAATACAACTTTCCATGATACCAACCTTGAAACATAGTTTAAAGTTCCATCGCACTAAAGGAGAATTTTATATGTTCTTGGCTCCCCAGATAATATCCGATAGCGAGGATTATGAAGGATGCAGTGGTGCGCCTATTTTAGATAGTCAATGCAGAATTGTGGCTCTTGCCTGCGCAGTACACACTGGTACCAGGATTATTTATGGGTTCCCGATTCAAAAGTGTAAGGAATTATTAGACTACGCACTGCAAACTGGTATGCTATAGTGTCGTATCTTAAATATTGAAAATCAGCATATTGTATTGTAGTATTTTGAGTGTATTTTTTATTTAAAGTTCGCACAACAGCTTTAAATCCGCTAAAAAGTGGTTCGAGTTTTGTACCACAGGGTTCACAAACAAATAAGAAGCCTTCAGATTCGATCGAATTTGAAGGCTTTTTTGTGTTCGAGAATTGTACGCGGTTCACTTAATATTACACCATCTTTTAATACTGTAATGAGGAGGTGTTTCATCTTTCTAAATCTACACCTCACGGGCTTTGCACAGCGCGATCGAAATTGGTACATAATCCTGTATCATCATTGGTTGCAATGAATAGAGCTGACAAACACTTTAAAAAGGCAGCAATATGAAGTATCTCATTTTTTTTATTTTCTTCATTTCGATCAACGCCTATGCGCAACAAGTGGATATTATGCTGATAGGTGTTTCCCATAACTATAGCCAGTACCCTACACAGGATTTCTCCGGCATT
>QFQM01000295.1 GCA_003243255.1 Flavobacterium psychrophilum
AAGTCATAAAAAATTACTAAAATTGGAAGTTTTTTACCGTACGCAAAATGAAATATATAAAAACGTCACTTTTCTTATTTATACTGGCAGTTATGCCGGTTGCTGCACAGCAAAAATTAACCCTTGAACAAATATGGGGAGGCGCATTCAGGTCTCAGATGATGGACGATCTTCAGGCGATGAAGAAATCCAACCAGTATACTGTCCTTAATATGAACAGGGCAACACAAAGCAATGCGGTTGATTTATATGATTTTGCTACGCTGGATAAAGTAAGCACACTTATCGATTCTAAAAATTTTACTCAGTTAGAAAACGGAATTGACAGCTACACTTTTAGTGCAGATGAGAAAAAGATATTAGTAGCTACAAATTCAGAGCAGATATTCAGGCATTCATTTGTTGCCGACTTCTATATTTATGATATCGCTTCGAAATCGTTATCAAAGGTTGCTGAAGGGAAAATCCAGGAGCCAACGTTCTCTGCCGATAATTCTAAAGTTGCCTATGCTTTTGAAAATAACCTGTATGTATATGACCTGACCTCTAAAAAGGCCACTCAGGTTACTACCGATGGAAAAAAGAATTCGATCATCAATGGTATAACCGACTGGGTTTATGAAGAAGAATTCGCATTTGTAAAAGCTTACGACTGGAATGCTTCGGGAGATAAGATTGCCTTTATCCGTTTTGATGAGACTGAAGTCCCTGAATTCTCAATGGATATATTTGGTACGGAATTATATCCTTCAGAATATACTTTTAAATATCCTAAAGCGGGTGAAAAGAATGCATTGGTATCGCTGCATATATATGATGTAAAAGCAGGTACGACAAAAAAGATAAACCTAGGTAATTATAATGACTTTTATATTCCGCGCATAAAATGGACGAACGAAGCGCAAACATTAAGCGTTCAGGTAATCAACAGGCACCAGAACAATCTTGACCTGATTTTTGTTGATGCCAACAGCGGAACTCCTAAAGTTGTGCTTAATGAAAAAGACAAAGCATATGTAGATATTACAGATAACCTGACGTTCCTAAACGATAACAGCTTTATCTGGACAAGCGAAAAAGATGGTTACAACCATATTTACCATTATTCAAAAACGGGTAAACTGATCAATCAGATCACTAAGGGTGCATGGGAGATGACGGCTTATTATGGTTTTGACGATAAAACAGGAAACATTTTCTATCAGTCTACAGAAAATGGATCTATCAACCGTGATGTATACAAGATAAGCCTAAATGGTAAAAATAAAGTAAGGCTTACGCCAAACACAGGAACTAACAGTGCTACTTTCAGTCCTAACTTCGAATATTTTGTAAATACCTATTCAAGTTCTGCAAATCCAACTTCATTCACGCTTCACAGTGCTAAAGACGGTAAAAAAGTAAAAGACATCCTGAATAATGATGCGCTTAAAAACAAACTTGCCGATTTCAACCTTCCTGTAAAAGAATTCATGGTGCTTAAAACCGAAAAAGGGCAGGAGTTGAATGCATGGATGATAAAACCTAAAGATTTCGATCCAAATAAGAAATACCCTGTATTTATGTATCAGTACAGCGGACCTGGTTCTCAGCAGGTAAACAACGACTGGAATGGTTATGACGATTACTGGTTCATGATGTTGGCTCAGCAAGGTTATATTGTAGCCTGTGTTGACGGTCGAGGTACAGGCTTTAAAGGTGCTGAATTCAAAAAAGTAACGTACAAAGAACTGGGTAAATATGAGGTGGAAGATCAGATAGATGCCGCAAGGACTATCGGTAAATACGGCTATGTTGATGCTTCGCGTATCGGTATCTTTGGATGGAGCTATGGTGGCTTTATGTCGTCGAACTGTATCTTAAAAGGAAACGATGTGTTTAAGATGGCGATTGCAGTTGCTCCGGTAACCAACTGGAGGTTTTACGATTCAGTATATACGGAAAGATATATGCAGACACCTCAGGAAAATGCATCGGGTTATGATGATAACTCACCGATTAACCATGTGAAAAACCTTAAAGGATCATATTTATTGATTCATGGTTCTGCGGATGATAACGTTCACCTGCAAAATACTATGAGAATGGTTGAGGCACTTGTTCAGGCAAACAAACAGTTTGACTGGGCTATTTATCCGGATAAGAATCACAGTATCTACGGTGGTAAAACAAGGCTTCAACTGTATACTAAAATGACCAACTTTATTAAAGAGAAACTATAAAACAGGCAAATTATGAGTGAAACTACTACGCAAAAAGGGCATCCTAAGGGGCTTTGGTATTTATTCGGCACAGAAATGTGGGAAAGATTCGGCTATTATCTTATGTTGGGTATTTTTGCCCTTTACATGCTTGACGGCTGGAATAACGGAGGTATGGGCTTTGATGCGCATACAAAATCGGATATCTATGGTACGTATTTAGGACTGGTATATCTTACTCCTTTTATTGGTGGTTTGCTTGCCGACAGGGTACTGGGCTACAGAAGGTCTATCATTATGGGCGGACTGATGATGGCAGCGGGTTATTTTCTTTTGTCGGTTCACGATATCACTACATTCTTTGCAGGTTTAGGACTTATCATTTTAGGTAATGGCTTCTTCAAGCCGAATATTTCTACACTTGTAGGTAATCTTTACAGCACTGAGGAACTTAAACATAAAAAAGATTCAGGATACAACATTTTCTATATGGGTATTAACGTGGGAGCATTTGTATGTAACTTCGTTGCGGCTTATATGAGGATCAATTTCGGATGGAACTTTGCTTTTATCGCTGCCGGTGTAGGTATGCTGATAGGGGTTGTTATCTTCCTTAGCGGAACAAAACATATCAAACATGTAGACGTTATCAAACCACTTCAGGAAGGTGATATGCCTACAGGAAGAATATTAGGTTCTACTATTTTACCCATGTTTGTTTTTGGTATTCTTGGATATCTTATCCCTGGTAACATTTTAGGTTCGGATACTAACGATGCTTTCATCCTTGGGTGTGTACCGGTAATCGCATTCTTCATTTACCTTTGGTTCAAATCATCAGGATTAGAAAAAAGAGCTATTGCTGCACTTCTTGCGGTGTTCTCTTGTGTAATATTATTCTTTGCCATCTTCCACCAGAACGGTGATGCGCTTACCGTTTGGGCAGAAGATTACACCGACAGGGAAATGCCTGAAGGTGTTGCTACAGTGTTCAATAAAGTAGATATGGCACAGACAGTTGAGAACAATGACATTGTAGCTCTTGATGAGCCTGCATTTAAAGCCAAAATTGAAGAGTTAAGGGCTGCAAACGATGCTATGCCTGAAGCTACTGAAGCTGAAATGGCTGCTAAAAAATCTGGCGCTAAAGAAATCGCTAAACTGGAATCTTCAAGAAAATACTTCAGCAATCTTGCTGCTGATAAAATACCTGCAAAAGGGAAAGACCTTAAATTATACTCTACTGAGCTTTACCAGTCGATAAATCCTTTCTGGGTTATTGTTCTTACACCGGTACTTGTAGGTATATGGACTGCACTAAGGAAAAAAGGTAAAGAGCCAAGCACACCTACAAAAATTGCTTTGGGTCTATTGATTACAGCACTTTCTGCCCTTGTAATGGTTGGAGCAGTATATGCTACTAACGATCTTACTATGAAAGCAGGCAGCTGGTGGCTACTGGCATCATACGGAGTTATCACGATGGGTGAGCTTTGTCTTTCGCCAATGGGACTTTCATTGGTATCTAAACTAAGCCCCCCAAGGATTACTGCACTTATGATGGGAGGTTTCTTCCTTGCGATATCGGTAGGTAATAAGCTTGCAGGTATGCTTTCAAGCCTTTGGGAAGATATGGAGCAAAAAGAAAACTTCTTCTTCCTTAACTTCGCGCTGGTGCTTGTAGCAGCATTATTGTTATTCCTGATGCTGAAATGGCTTAACAGGGTAATGAAAGAAAACAACGTATTTTAATTAAATTCAGATTATTGCAATGGCAAACGAGACAGTGACGCTGGAACAGATTCAGGACTTTAAAGGGAAATATCCAAAACAGTTATGGTATTTGTTTTTCTCAGAAATGTGGGAGCGTTTTTGCTTCTACGGGATGAGGGGAGTATTAACTTATTTTATGGTTACCCATCTTATCCTGAATACGGGAGGACATATGGATGCTGTTCAGGCGAATCTTCAATATGGAGCAACACAGGCTTTCGTGTATGCGTTTACCTTTATTGGCGGATTGTTTGCTGATAAAATATTAGGATTCAGGAAATCGCTTTTCTGGGGCGGTATACTTATGATTGTAGGTAGTGCTATCCTTGCGTTTGACCCGTTTCCGGAAAACAACTTCTTCCTTGGAATAAGCTTTACAGTTATAGGGACAGGTTTCTTTAAACCAAATATCTCTACCATGGTTGGGTCTCTTTACAGAAGAGATGACTCGAGAAGGGATGCAGGTTTCTCATTGTTTTATTCAGGTATCAATATTGGTGCTTTACTTGGTGGATATGCGTGTATTGCCATAGGAAAAGGGCAGCTGTTTACGAGCATAATTCCTGCTGAGTATACATGGAATGTTGCCTTCGGTTTAGCCGGAGTGGTAATGACTATAAGCCTTATCACATTCCTGTTTACACAAAAAACATTAGGCCCTATTGGTTTATCGCCTTTTAAAAGCCAGGATGGCCTTGTGAAGAATGTAAAACATCTTGAAGGAAATGAAACTGTTGCTCCTGATGATACAGCTAATGTAGCTGTAGAAGTGAAGTCGGGTAAAGGCTGGTATGAGTATGCAGTTTATGGTCTTACATTATTGTTGATACCGGTTATTATGACAATGGTTGCTAAAACGGAGTATACAGATTAT
>QFQM01000296.1 GCA_003243255.1 Flavobacterium psychrophilum
TAATGGTACTTTTTTGATCTCCATCTATATGCTCAAAAACATACCTTTTGCCTTGCCATTGGGTTACGGCTTCTTCAGGCACAGCAAGCGACTTTTTATTTGTTACACTTACATCTGCATTTATAAACAATCCGGGAATAAATGTTGTATCATATCTGTCAAGTTTAGCTATAACCACAGCAGCACGGTCGGCATTAAGGCTGTGGTTTATGAACTGTATTTTAGCCCTGAATTTCTTATCAGGATTATCATTACTATACACTTCAACTTGTTGCCCAGTTTTAAGTAACTGTACGTCTTTTTCAAAAACGTTAAACGTAAGTACCACATCATTCATATCAGTCAACTCAAAAAGCATTTCTGTAGGTGCTATGTATTTGCCAACATTCACATTAACTTTAGATACCAGCCCGCTTACCGGCGATACAATACTTATGGATTTATTGATAGTAGCCGATGTAAGCCTTGATACATTTACCCCCAGCAATTCCAGCTTTTGTCTTAACGAAGCCATGGCAATACGCTGGGTTTCACGTTCGGCATTTATCTGTTCAAATAGCTTATCGCTACTGGCCTTTTTAGCATTCAGTTCCTTCTGGCGGGTGTACTCCATATCGGCAACATTAAACTGTTCTTTAGCAGTAAGGTAGTCCCGTTGCAACTGTATGTACTGCATATCTTCAATTACTGCTAATACCTGTCCTTTTTTTACATGCATACCCGGCAATACGTTTGTTTTTTGAATGTATCCGCCTAAAGGAAAGGTAACATTTACCAGGCTCTGTGGTGGCACGGTTACTTCACCCTGTAACTGTACCGTACCTTTCAATTCTTTTTCTTCGGGTAAACCAACCACTATTCCTGCATTCTTTGCCTGGGAAGTAGTCAGGCTTACAACACTTGGAGATGCCGTTTGTCCTGCTTCGGCTTTATTTTCTGTTTCTTCTTTTTTACCACATGATGCTAAGGCCAGCATCGTTGTGGCTATTATTATAAACTTTTTCATTATGTTACAGGTTTGTAAGGGTTTGCAGCGCAATAGCTGCCTTGTTATAATTGTTTATGGTGTCCAGATATTCATTTTTTATGGTAATAGCCTGGTTTACCACCACTACCCATTGCAGGTAATCGATATCGCCATTACCCAACTGATCGTTAGCCGCATTGATAATGGTTTGCGCATTGGCAAGCCCTTCGGTTTCATAATAGCCAAGACTGGCACTGTATTTCTCCAGTTCTTTAACTGCATTGGCCAGCTGTGCCGAAAGCTCTGTTCTAACAGCGGCTGCCTGTGCTTCATAGTTCTGGTATTCGGCTTTGACGGCTTTATTCTTTGCTGATTGGCTACCGAAAAATAGCGGTAGGCTTATCCCTGCGGTTATGTAGCTGAAGCGGTTACCTGTACCGTAATAAGTATCCTGGCCGGCGGCATTAGTCTGAAAACCGGTTATGCTCAGGTTATTGTACCCCAGGTTAAAGTCTGGCAACATACGGGCACGCTCGGTTTTCCAGCGCCATTCTGCAGCTTCGGTTTCATGTTGCCATAGTTTTGACAAAGGCAGATTATCAGCAGATTGCATTTCTGAAAGCGGGCTGAAATCAATCTTTATACTGTCAGTTTGTGGAACATAGTTTATACTATCCTGCAAAACAGCGTTGAACGAACGAAGTGTAATATCAACATCCTGCTGTATCATGTTCAGATGGTTCGTATAATACTGCCGTGCCGACTGCGAAGCGCTCTTTTCCAACACATTGGTTTCACCAACCCTGAAACGCAACTGTGATTTTTCCTCCATAAGGCGGTAAATGCTGTCCGCATACTTCAATAATTCACGCTTGCTGTTCAGCCATTGCAGTTCATAATACAGCGTGCGTACACTAGCCTTAATTTCCTGTTGGGTAAGTTGCGTTTGCGCTTTAGCAGCTTCGGCACCAGCCATAAGAGCTTTCTTTTGCCTCGTATATACCGTAGGGAAATTAAACGACTGACTTATACCAAAACGCGTATCGTTCATACGGCTGTTAAACTGCCCGTAATCAGCATCTATAACTGTTTTGGGCAAATCATAAGCTGATTTGCTAAGGTAACCTTTAGACTGTTCGTTGTATTTCGCCGCACTAACACGTTTATTGTTTTTTAATGCAATAGCTATTGATTGCTCTAACGAGACTTTTTCAGTTTGCTGGGCATAAATACCATTTATAGCAAAGAACAACAACACAATAGTAGCAATGTTACCTAAATTTTTCTTTTTCATTTTTCTCTTCAAAGGTTTTATATGATAGGTCATCAGGTAAATAGCCGGCAGTACAAACAGTGTAAGCAATGTCGCTGTAACCAACCCACCAATAACCACGGTAGCCAGCGGGCGCTGCACCTCGGCTCCTGCACCGTTACTCAATGCCATAGGCAAAAATCCAAGGGATGCCACAGCAGCTGTCATCAGTACCGGGCGTAGCCTGTTTTTAGTACCGCTAAGGATAATTTGTAGCGGGTCGGTTTGTTCGCCATCTTTCTGTATGCGGTTAAATTCTGATATGAGCACAATACCGTTAAGCACTGCCACACCAAAGAGTGCTATAAAGCCCACTCCGGCTGATATGCTAAATGGCATATCACGGAAGAACAGCCCAAACACCCCTCCAATAGCTGAGAGTGGTATGGCTGTAAAGATGATAATTCCCTCTTTAAACGATCGGAACGCAAAATAAAGTAATGCGAATATCATGAGCAGCGCGGCAGGTACGGCAATACCCAGGCGGCTTTTGGCCTGTTGCAGGTTTTCAAAAGCACCGCCATAGGTAATGTAATACCCAGGATCAAATTTAATTTCGGCGTTTACCTTTTGCTGTAGCTCGTTTACTATGCTCTGCACATCTCGTCCACGCACGTTAAAGCCAACAATGATTCGTCTTTTAGCATCTTCACGCTGTATTTGGTTAGGACCTTCAATTTCATTGACAGAAGCCACCTGATACAAAGGTATCTGTGTTCCCGATGGAGTGGCAACAAGCAGGTTGCGAACATCATTAATGCCTTGCCTGTCGTTATTATCTACACGCACCACAAGGTCAAAACGCTTTTCACCTTCATAAATATTACCCGCCACTGCACCGGCAAAAGCGGCATTAACCGTGCGGTTTATATCTTGAACATATAGCCCGTACTTGGCCATCTCTGCCCAGTTGTAGTCAATTACAATTTGTGGCATTCCCGTAACCTTTTCCACATACAGGTCGGCAGTACCTGTAACCGTGCGGCTAATAGCACCCAGTTTTTCAGAATATTCAGCCAGTTTATCCAGATCTTCACCATAAATTTTACACACCACATCCTGCTTGGCACCGGTCATCAGCTCATTGAAGCGCATTTGTACCGGATACTGGAAACCTGTACTTACACCCGGAGCAACGTCTTGTACTGTCTTAGACATTTTTTCTGCCAGTTCTGGAAAAGATGATGCACTTGTCCATTCTGATTTGTCTTTCAGTACAATAATCATGTCGCCGCCTTCAATTGGCATCGGATCGGTAGGGATTTCGGCACTACCAATACGCGATACAACTTTTTTAACCTCGGGATATTGCTTTTTCAGTTCTTTCGATATTTTAGTTATCGTTTCTGCTGTGGTAGTAAGGTTTGTGCCTAATAACAGGCGTGTTTCCACGGCAAAGTCGCCTTCTTCAAGTTGGGGGATAAATTCACCGCCCATTTGCATGAATAAAAATACGGCGATAGCGAAAAGCACAACAGCAATACCCACAAGGGCTTTACGAATTTTAAGTGCTTTGTTCAGTGCATTTTCATACCAGCCTTCCAGCCTTGCCATAACCCGGTCGGAAATATTAGGTTTATGGCTTATCTTTTTACTGATAAAAAGCGCGCTTACCATGGGTACATACGTGAGCGACAGTATAAATGCCCCAAGTATAGCAAAGGCCACCGTTTGCGCCATAGGTTTAAACATTTTACCTTCAATACCTGAAAGCGAGAGTATGGGCAGATATACAATCAGGATAATAATCTGCCCGAAAACAGCAGCATTCATCATGCGTGCTGCCGAGCCTGATACTTCCTTATCCATTTCATCCTGAGAAATGGTACTTATGCTTTTATACTTTTTAGCCGAATGCAGGTGATGGAGTATAGCTTCAACTATAATTACGGCACCGTCTACTATCAGCCCGAAGTCAAGCGCACCGAGGCTCATAAGGTTTCCGCTTACGCCAAAGGTATTCATCATAATTACAGCAAACAGCATGGCCAGAGGTATTACCGATGCCACAATAAAGCCCGCCCTGAAATTGCCCAGAAACATAACTAAGACCAATACTACAATCAGTGCCCCTTCCAGCAGGTTATGCTCTACAGTGCCTATGGCATTATCTACCATCTTGGTGCGGTCCAGGAACGGTTCTATCTTCAAGCCTTCCGGCAGGATTTTTTCTATCTCTAGCACTTTGTTTTTTACGTTCCCAATAACATTGTTCGCATTCTCTCCTTTAAGCATCATGACTATACCGCCCACGGCTTCGCCCATATCATCGGTAGTCAAAGCCCCGTAGCGTATAGCTGACGAATATTTTACCTCAGCGATGTTCTTAACCAAAACCGGCGTACCGGCCTGCGTTATTTTTATAACAATGTTTTCTACATCTTCAATACTGCGTGCGAGACCTTCGCTACGTATATACGATACCGTAGGGCCTTTTTCGATATACGCTCCCCCTGTATTCTGGTTGCTGCGATTCAGGGCTGTAAATACATCGCTTATGGTAAGGTTCTGGGCTTTAAGTCTGGCAGGATTTACAGCAACTTCGTATTGCTTCAATTGACCTCCA
>QFQM01000297.1 GCA_003243255.1 Flavobacterium psychrophilum
GAACCTGACACCTCAGCAAAAACAGGCCGTAGCCGATGAGCTTGCTTCAATATTAGGCAGTGATAAACGTTTTTACACCTATAAGTTCATACATCGCAACTGCACTACCATGGTGGCAGATATCATAAATAAATACTTACCCGAAAAAATATCCCTTAAGAATCAGGACAGTGGAATGACGTACAGGGAAATCATCCACGACAGGTTAGACGGAATGTTTTTTGAAGACCTGGGTATTAATATCGCTTTTGGCGCACCTACAGACAAGACCTCTGAAAAACTATTCCTGCCTAATGAACTTTTAGAAGGCATAAACAATACAAAAACCGCCATAGGACCATTAGCAAAATCAACCGAAACGGTTTACAAAGCCACGCCCGAAAAACAATCTTTCAGCTTCAACAACATCTACGTTTTTGCAGTTCTTTGCCTCTTACTGATACCTCTTACGGGCAAAAAACTATTCCAGCGTTCATTCCTGGCAATTTTTGGCCTATTAGGCATCTTTTTAAGCTTTCTGGGCATGTATTCATTACACACAGAGCTTCTAAACAATTACAATGCATTATTATTTAATCCTGTTTTCCTTGTATTGCTGTATTTTAGTTTCTGCAATAAGCATAAAGCCATTTTAATCACTTCTTATGCATGTTTAGGATTACTGGGCGTCTATGTACTTTATATGCTAAATAAACCGCATATGCTGTCTTTTTTACCTTTAATACTGCTAATTGTCATTACACTTATAAGAATAGTTGCATCGGCAAAAAAGAATTAGCCAGAAACCCATAAAAAAAAGGAGAGCAATACTGCTCTCCTTTTTTTTATATTCATTATATTTTTAAGAAGTCTTTTTATCCAGTAGCTCATAGCTAGAGTTCATACTGATATACTCCGGAACGATAAGCTTCATCCTTGCCACTACTTCTTCGGCATTGTAGTTATTAGCCGATTCGATCAGTTCAGAAAGATTGTTTTTAAGGTTGTCAAAATTCTCATACTCTTCCTGTGCAATCATGATTTTTTCGTGGTGTGTAGGCAATGTTTTAGAAGTATCGTTAAGCAATTCTTCATAAAGCTTTTCACCCGGCCTTAAACCAACAATCTTAATGGCAATATCCTTATCAGGTACATATCCTGCAAGCATGATCATTTTTTTGGCAAGATCGATAATCTTAACCGGCTTACCCATATCAAAAATATAGATTTCACCGCCTTTACCCATTGCTCCGGCCTCAAGTACAAGCTGGCAGGCTTCAGGGATTGTCATAAAGTAACGGATTATATCAGGGTGTGTCAGCGTTATCGGCCCACCATTTTCGATCTGCTTGGTAAACAATGGCACTACCGATCCGTTAGAACCTAATACATTACCAAAACGTGTCGTAATGAATTTAGTCCTGCAATTGCCATTCTCCATTACAATGTTATTATGAAGCGACTGCACAAATTTCTCGGCAATACGCTTACTCGCTCCCATAACATTGCTCGGGTTAACCGCCTTGTCGGTAGAAACCATAACAAAACTGTCAGCATTGTATTCACAAGCCAGTTCGGCAACATTCTTAGTCCCTTCAACATTCACAAAAATAGCCTGCGAAGGATTCTCCTCCATCAAAGGCACATGTTTGTAGGCAGCTGCGTGATATACCACTTCCGGCCTGAATCTCTCAAATATCTTATCTAAGGCAATTCTGTCCCTTACATCGGCAATTATGCTGTAAACTTCAGAATAAGTATCCTGTTTAGCTATCTCAAGGCTAAGGTGATGCAATGGTGTTTCTGCCTGATCCAGCATCACAATTATAGAAGGGTTGAACTGGATTACCTGCCTTACTATTTCACTACCGATAGATCCTGCAGCACCGGTAATCAGAACCGTTTTACCTTTCAGCTGTGATGAGATCGATTTATTATCAAGAACAATTGGCTTTCTTTCAAGCAAATCCTGAATCTGGAAATTCTTAACCTTTTTGGAGATTTCCTTCTGGTCTTCCCAGTCAGAGATCAAAGGCACAGTGTAAACTTTATATCCAAACTCAAGGCACTCATCTACAAGCACCAGCTTTTCTTCTTTAGAAAGACTCTTATCGGCAATTACCAAAGCTTCAGCATTAAAGATTCGCATAAGTACCGATACTTTTTTCTTGTGCTGAAGAATAGGAAGCCCTAATATCATTTTTGACTTGTTATGGCTTGACTTATCGATAAAACCAACTATCTTGAAACGAGCAGGAAGTTCCGACTTCAGTGCGTTAGCCACCGCTATTGCATTAGCATCAGATCCATAAATAATAGCCCTTACAAGTTTTTGGCTGTTGTTCAGGTTAAAATAGTTCTCAAACAGCTGTTTTACCATTACCCTGTAAAGAAAAAGGCAGCTAAAAGAAAAAATGGCATTAATAAGAATACCTATATTCAGATAAAGTAAATGCCCGGTAATATTATTGAACAGGGTATTTACAGATAACAGTAAAAATGCAGTGGTAAATTGTGAGAAAAAAATCTTTACGGCATCAATATAAGATGAGTGCCTGATGATACCCGCATAGGTTCTGAATGCACGGAACGACAATACGCTCACTATAAGATATAGCGGTATACTGATCGATAAATTTTCCTGCTTTATATAAACCAGACCGGTACGGTATATCAGATAATACGATATTACACCGGTAAAGGCAACAACCATAACATCCAGCAACAGGATTATCCATCTTGGAAGATATCCTAAACTCTGCAAAGACTCCCAAACTTTATGGGAATTCATTTTCTTTTTCTCACTCACAGTAACATCAAATTATCAGTCGCAAAATTTTGCCAGCCCTTCATATAGTTGCCTAAATTAAACGAAAAACCGTATGGTTTAACATTAATTCTAACGAATTTAACTATTCGTTTGTAGACTAAACAGAAAAACCTCAAGATTGACAATTCAATATTCAGGTTGATATAGCTGGTTGGGTTTGCGCTACAAATGTAAATAAAGTATTGCTGTTATTTTAAAAAAGCCAGCAATTTTATACCTAATTGGGGGAGTAAATTGTTATTTCTTTTTTATTACCGATTAATTACAGCATATTCATAATTAAACCGGCATATTAATTACTAAGGAACCTGATGGGCTGTTGCCTCTATTTTTGCCTTAACCGATTTACGGATGATAAAATAAATCGCCGACATCAATACGAGCATTGCCAAAGCAATGATAACCGACATTTTATCCTCAGAGATCAGATAAATAACCACAGCATTAACCAAAAGCTGTATAAACGCATAAATAGCGGAAACACTAATATGCGACCATTTCAGTTCGTTAGCCAGATACTGGTAAAGATGGCTCCTGTGGGGCTGAAAGATATTTTCTTTATTCTTTAACCTGTATAAAATAGTAATAACAGCATCTATACCATAAACGCTAAAGAAAAGTATATAGGCCGGTTGCTGCGTTTTAAATATTATGCTTACCATAAAATAAGCCAGGAACAAAGCCATACTCACACTCCCTACATCTCCGGCAAAAGTCTTTGCTTTTTTCCTTACATTAAAAAAGGCAAAAACAAGACAGGCAAGCCCCATTATAATTAGCACTTCGAGAGATGTCGTATCTTTAAATACCCACCCGAAAGAAGCAATGGCAACAAGTGCATAAAGCACAGTGATACCGTTAATGCCATCCATAAAGTTAAAGGCATTGATCCAGCCAATAGCAAGGATGAAAACAATAGGGATAAGGAATAAAAGGTTGGTATGAAGCATATCAAGATCATACAATACCAGCGTTACCGCAATAAGGTGAGATCCTATCCTTGGCAACTGATGCAGCGGTTTGATATCGTCTATAAAGCTGATAAGCCCAACAAGTACTACTGCAACTGTCATTGCAACCGAAGCATGACCCAAAACACAGGCAATAAGCATTGCTAAAGGAAAAATAACCCCGCCTCCCCTTAACGTTATTGCGGTATGGGAAGATCTGTGATTAGGCTTATCGATTATATTAAAACGATCGGCAATCTTAAAATAAACTAACTCCAAAACAAAAAGGAGAACTACAATCAATAAATATGACATCAGATTTATTTAAAAGAATTAAAGGTTTTAATAAGTCCTTCTCTTGCCGAAACAGGAAAAGGCCTGCCTATAGCGGCTGTTATTTTAGCATTACTGACAACATAATCTTCAGTCAGTTTTTTTAAACGTTCAGAGTTAAGGGGCAATTTGGCAACATCGCCTACTTTAGCCACACCGCTAATAAGGCCTTTTGGCACTCTCCACAACGATATCTTTTTAGACAGGCTCTGCCCTATCAAAATTATAAGATCGTTTGTAGATAAAGCCTCATCATCTGCAAACTGATATATACCCGGTGCAACAGGGCTGCTTATGATTTGCTCTACAGCAAAACTAAGGTTATCAATACTTAAAAACGAGCGCTTATTTTCAAAAGCCGCCAAGGGATAAGGAATACCTTTTTTAACGACAGAGAACAACAGGTTCAGGTTTCCTTTGTTGCCTGGCCCGTGGATCATACATGGTCTTATAATAAAAAGACGTTTCCCTTCCGGCAGTTGTTTTGAAAGCAAATATTCTTCAGCTTTGTGTTTGGATTGCCCGTATGGCGTTTGCGGATTAGGGGCAACATCTTCAGTAAGGATACCGTCAACAGTATCGGCCACAGCCTTCACACTGCTGAAATAAATAAAATCCCTGATATCGCTATTCAGGAAAATATCAAACAGTTTTTTTGTCAGCTCCGTATTCACCTGAAAATATTCAGCGGCAGCACTTGTATTCTTAGTGTCATGTGCCTTGCCCGCTAAAT
>QFQM01000298.1 GCA_003243255.1 Flavobacterium psychrophilum
TGGGCTTCCTAAAATAGATGGATGTGAAAGGACTTAGTCCACTTATTCCTCTTCCGTCTTTCAGTACATTCTCCACTGTCCGCAGAGCTATTTCACCTTTGTCTTTCGCCAAATCAAAGTGTACTAAGGGAAGATTATTTACATGGAGATAGTCAATTAAAACAGTTTGCTGTTCCTGAGAACACGGGTAGAATCCGTTTTGGGCAACGATTATTTCAAGAGCCCCTTTTGTCGATTCGGTCAATTCAGCTAAGTATTCCATAGTAGCCTTGAAAATATTACCACCACCAACCACGCAAATAAGTTGTAACTCGATGTCATTTTCTTGAAGCATTTCCTGTATAACTTCTACTCCAGTCATTGTAAAGTATTTCGGCAGTTGTTCCGCTACGCTGGCTCCAAGGTCCGCGATGAACAATTCCTTATTAGCTTCAATAACACTTTCAAAGAGCCCATTGAAAGCACCTCGGTCGATTCGTTTTGTTGTTGGGTCAAGAAACGAGACTTTGACTGGCTTGCGATAAGCAAGCTGCTTCATCGTTGTAGTGGTAGCATCATCCAGATCAAGAATTGTTGCCTGTATATGTTTCTCAGCGAGCATGAATGTTAATACCGATTTACCAGAACCTCCTTTGGCTTGTGTGATGAATTGAATTTTCTTTTTCATAGTTTTTTTCTTTAGTTTTTTTTTAAAATGTCTGTTCAAATATTTTTAACCGGAGCTATCGCCTCAATCTGTTTCTCGGCTTTGGATGTATCGGTTCTTGTTTTTTCAAGTTCATCGCGGACGAAATCAAATATTCATTGACGTCCTTATGCTTGGAATACCAGGTTGACGCATCCTGAAAGCTGATGGCTTGGTTTTGGAGCAGGAGTTTGGCGTCCCTGCCAGCTTTATCATTATCGAGGAAGAGTTTGATGTCTGGGAATGACCGAAGTAGTGGGATTTCCCGTGCAATGAAAGCGAGCGAGTTTAACACCAGAAAACTTGACTCCTTAGTCGCGTTGATGAACTTGTGATCGCTGATTGTAAGTGCTGAAAGAAAGTCTATGAATCCCTCAAACACGGATAGTTTCGATTGACCATTAATGGAAGCGATTAGTGAAATGTCCTTTGGAGTTGATGACCCTTTGAACCAGCGATTGCGCAGTTCATATCCTCCGGTACGATTCGGAAAGCCTATAGCCTTATAAGATCGATCACCTATTCGGAAATCTATTTCGGAGCAATATTTCCCTGCTATGTCAATGTGTATGGCCCGATTCTTAAGGTAGGTAGTCAACTCCAGGTTTTGGAGGATTGAAGTAGACAAGACTTCGATTTTTTTTGGGGTGGAACTGATTTCTTTATAGGGTGGCTCTGAACGTTTATTCAGAATCGTCTTGCCAATTGTTAATTTTTCAATTAGCTCTTGATAAGTGCAGTTGAATAGCTTGATGCCGAGATCAACGATAGTCCCGCCTTCACCAATACCATGATCGAACCATACGTTTTGCTGTCGGTTGACTTTAAATGACGGAGTTTTTTCTTGTCGGAATGGAGAATAATACCAATAGTCATTGTTTCGAATCAGCTTCGGCTGGAACCCTAAGCTGTCCAAATAGCCGACCAGATCGATCCGCTTTACCTCGTCCCAAATAGATGCTCCATTATTCTCCATTGTCTGCCCATTAATGAAAAAGGCCAGCAAACCCGCGGAGTTATGCCGCTAGGCTTGCCAGCCGTTTCAGATCCTCTAAAAATAAGTTCGAGAATTGTACAGGGAGGGCGACTTTTTTAATTCTAAGCTCCTGATTATCAGGAGCTTTTTTTTATTTCCGTAGGATTCCCCGTAGGATTATAACGATGAGTGGATTGGTTTGAGATACAAAACTGATAGCATTCTATCTATTTGTTTGCGTCAGGATACAATTATTACCACGGCCATAATAGAAAAACCAGTCTCTCTTGACTCCATATATAACAACATAAAAGTTTGTTATTTTTAGTATATGGCTAATAATCTATCCCCTGTACAAGATGCTGTTCGGCAACTAAAAGAGTTAAAACAAACTTATGGTACTATACCAAAATATAAAGAGCTAAAAAATCATTCAGAAGTTATTGTTGGTCTTTTTGGTTCTGACAGACTGAAGGAACAATTCCAAAGACTTACAACTTTTTATGCTCATACTGACGATTCTTTTAGATTGAAGAATATACTTATGGCAATAGATGTGGCTGTGCGTGAACTGGAATTATCTGAAGCTACAAAAGCCTATTCCGAAACCGCAAGTAAAATGAATCAACAAGAGGGGAAACTTTCATTTCCAAGAATTTCGAACTACGTACTTTTTACATTTTTTTTGATTGCAGTTATTGCAATTATTAGTAATCCTGCCTTATTGAATAATATGGTATTTAGTGGCTATGTAGTCGCTCTTATGGCTGCTGTGCCTATTGTATTAACATTCAATTTTTTTTCTGTAAAATTTAATGATAGGACATTCCAAATAATTCTTGGGATAATTTTAATCATACTTACCATCATCGGTACTAATCTGAATTTGAAGTAAAGAGAAAAACGAAGTGCCTTTATTAGTTCAATCTCTTTGTAGATGTACTTGGAACGGTATAAAAGAAAACGGTCAACAGCTAACTTTTCATATTTGTTGGCGTTGATCGTGTTACTGGTGATCCCTGTTATATAATCGTCAAGTTTCTTTAAATGAACTTTTACAAAATCTGATGGTGATAACATTCAAGAATAAATACTACTCACATAGAGGATTTAATCAACTCAAAAACACTATATCAAAACACCAATTGTGGATAAAAAACTGCTTTATTCACAAAGCAAGCGTTAATTGATTGTTTACAAATATCGGGCAATATGACTCGGATTTACGTATATTAGTAT
The DNA here is from genome assembly GCA_003243255.1 of Flavobacterium psychrophilum. The sequence goes on from QFQM01000298.1 coordinate 2,901, forward strand.
TACCAAACCCACAGTATGGTAAGAGATCAAATCTGGAGCAGTTTATGTAACTACAAGTTCGCAAGTTATATAGTGTCCCAACTTATAATGAAATACCAAAAGCAAGAAAGAACCCTTAATATTATTCTTGCCTTAACGTCATCAGCAAGTGTTGCCGCGTGGGCAATTTGGCAAATGTATCCATTGCTCTGGTCTTTAATCATAGCAATTTCTCAAGTCATTTCGGTAGCAAAACCTTACTTCCCATTTAGTAAATATGTAAGAGAACTGAATTCAAAATCAGTTGTACTGGAAAATTTCGTTATTGAGTTTGAAAGGTTATGGAGTAAAATGCAAACGAAAAGAATCTCTGAAGATTCAGCGGAAGAAACACACTTCGAAATGAAAAAGCAAGCGATCAAATTATTGGAGTTCTCTGAAGATACAATTGTCAACGCAAGTGAAAAAATGATTGCAAAAGGAAATGAACAAATGAAAAATTATTTATGGACAAATTATAAAATTGAAATAAAAACCAAATAAAATCTATATGGCAAAAGAAGAAAAACCAACACCAAAAAGTACACCTATGGGTATTAAGCATACCAAAATAGGTGACGACATTATTAAGGGACTTAATACAAATATCCCTGAGTTTCAATTAACTCCCCCACCACCCCCCACCACCGCCAACAGAAGATAAGGCAAAGGAATAAACGATTTCAACAGAGAATTGATGAGATTATCTTATTGATTCTCTTATTTAATTATCATTGGTATCATTATACAACGAATATGAAAGGTGTATCAAAAGATGAAATAGAAATTTGTATGATTGACCTGAGTCGCAACAGTCTTGATAACGATTATACATTTTATGAAAGCGGATTGATTAATAGATTTTACGATAGAAATAATTGGGCAATCAACAACGAAGAAATATTAAAACCTGATCAAAATAGATAAAGAAGTTAAAGATCAATTAATAGCAAAGTGCCCGCCCGATAAACTTGACAGGATAAAACAAATCTTAGGAGTTTAGTCATTCAAGAATTTATTAAGGTCAAAAATTTTGCTTTCCGATTTCTTACCTTTTCTTGACACTGCCCACGAAAGTGTGTAAGTGTTGGATAACGACTAAGTAACTGTGCAAAGGGATTATAATTTGCATCGTTCTTCGAAGATAGTTAAAAATTGATTTACAATCCGCGGCCAGTTGCGTGCCGCCATGGTCCACTTCTTGGTGATTTCTCTCAAGGCCAGATAGACGGCCTTCATCACTGCCTGATCATCAGGGAATGACATTTTGTTTTTAGTGTACTTGCGTATCTTGCCATTAAGGTTCTCGATGATATTGGTGGTATAGATCATCGTTCTGATTTCCACCGGGTAATCAAAGAAGTGAGTGAGGTTGTCCCAGTTTGCTTTCCAATGATTTTATAGCGTGCGGATATTTCTTACCCCAAATTATTTCCAGTTGGTCCAGTGCCTGAAGGGCAAGTGTTTTGTTGGGTGAGCCATACACGGTTTTTAAATCGGCAGCAAACTGTTTTTTATCTTTCCATACCACATAGCGCAATGCGTTACGAATTTGATGAACCACACAGATTTGTGTGACGACTGAGCAAACACGCTGGTGATGGCTTCAGTAAATCCTTTTAGGTTGTCGGTACTGGTGATGAGTATGTCTTCTACACCACGACTCTTTAAATCGGTGAGTACACTCATCCAGAAGGAAGCACTTTCACTCTCTCCCAGCCACATGCCTAGTACTTCTTTCAACCCTTCTGAGTTAAGCCCAACGGCCAGGTAAATGGTTTTGTTAATCACCTTTCCATTCTGTCGTACTTTGAATACAATGCCATCTGACTATTCCGGATTCATTCACCCCTAGATTCTGCTAACCATTTCACCCACCCTATGAGCGGTGAGATTTGATGTGTTA
>QFQM01000023.1 GCA_003243255.1 Flavobacterium psychrophilum
TACTTGCGATTCCATTACCTGTTGCTCCGGTTGCTCCTGTGTTACCAGTAGTACCTGTAGCTCCCTGAGCTCCTGTTGCACCAATTAGGTTTGAAGTAGTAAATGAACTACCATCTGTATAATTGAATGTATAAGTACCGTTGCCGTTGTTCACTGTACTTACGATACCGTTACCTGTAGAACCTGTTGCTCCCTGAGCACCTGTGGCTCCGTTTAGGTTCGAAGTAGTAAATGAACTACCATCTGTATAATTGAATGTATAAGTACCGTTACCGTTGTTCACTGTACTTACGATACCATTACCTGTTGCGCCTGTAGCTCCCTGAGCACCTGTAGCACCGGTTAGGTTCGAAGTAGTGAATGAAGTACCGTCTGTAAAGTTAATAGTGATAGTACCGTTTCCGTTGTCAACTGTACTTGCAATTCCATTACCGGTTGCACCTGTAGCTCCTGTGTTACCAGTAGTACCTGTTGCTCCCTGAGCTCCTGTTGCTCCGGTTAGGTTTGAAGTTGTAAACGAAGTACCATCTGTAAAGTTAATAGTGAATGTTCCGTTTCCGTTATCAACTGTACTTGCAATTCCGTTACCTGTAGCTCCGGTTGCTCCCTGAACTCCTGTTGCACCGGTTAGGTTTGAAGTAGTGAATGAAGAACCGTCTGTATAATTGATTGTGAATGTTCCGTTTCCGTTGTCAACTGTACTTGCAATTCCGTTACCTGTAGCGCCTGTAGCTCCCTGAGCGCCTGTTGCACCAGTCAGGTTTGAAGTAGTAAATGAAGTACCGTCTGTGTAATTGATAGTGAATGTACCGTTTCCATTGTTCACTGTACTTGCAATTCCGTTTCCTGTAGAACCTGTTGCTCCCTGAGCCCCTGTTGCACCAGTCAGGTTTGAAGTTGTAAACGAAGTACCATCTGTAAAGTTAATAGTGATAGTACCGTTCCCGTTATCAACTGTACTTGCAATTCCGTTACCTGTAGCGCCTGTAGCGCCCTGAGCACCTGTAGCACCGGTTAGGTTTGAAGTTGTAAATGAACTACCGTCTGTATAATTGATCGTGAATGTTCCGTTTCCATTATCAACTGTACTTGCAATACCGTTACCTGTTGCACCTGTAGCTCCCTGAGCACCTGTAGCTCCGGTTAGGTTTGAAGTTGTAAACGAAGTACCATCTGTATAGTTGAATGTATATGTACCGTTACCGTTGTTCACTGTACTTACAATACCATTACCTGTTGAACCTGTAGCTCCCTGAGCTCCTGTTGCACCAGTTAGGTTTGAAGTAGTAAATGAAGAACCGTCTGTGTAATTGATAGTGAATGTACCGTTTCCGTTGTCAACTGTACTTGCAATTCCATTACCTGTAGCTCCTGTTGCTCCTGTGTTACCAGTAGTACCTGTAGCTCCCTGTGCTCCTGTTGCACCGGTTAGGTCAGATGTAGTGAATGAACTACCATCTGTATAGTTAAATGTATAAGTACCATTACCATTATTTGCTGTACTTACAATTCCATTACCTGTAGCACCTGTTGCTCCCTGAGCTCCTGTTGCACCAGTCAGGTTTGAAGTTGTAAACGAAGTACCATCTGTAAAGTTAATAGTTATAGTACCGTTTCCGTTGTCAACTGTACTTGCAATTCCATTACCTGTTGCTCCGGTTGCTCCTGTGTTACCAGTAGTACCTGTAGCTCCCTGAGCACCTGTTGCACCGGTTAGGTCTGAAGTAGTGAATGAACTACCATCTGTATAATTGAATGTATAAGTACCGTTTCCGTTGCTCACTGTACTTACGATACCATTACCTGTAGCACCTGTAGCTCCCTGAGCTCCTGTTGCTCCGGTTAGGTTTGAAGTAGTGAATGAACTGCCATCTGTATAATTGATAGTGAATGTTCCGTTTCCGTTGTCAACTGTACTTGCAATTCCGTTTCCTGTTGCACCTGTAGCTCCCTGAGCTCCTGTTGCTCCGGTTAGGTCTGAAGTAGTAAATGAAGTACCGTCTGTGTAATTGAATGTATAAGTACCGTTACCGTTGTTCACTGTACTTACAATTCCGTTACCTGTTGCTCCGGTTGCCCCTGTGTTACCAGTAGTACCTGTAGCTCCCTGAGCACCTGTTGCACCGGTTAGGTTTGAAGTTGTAAACGAAGTACCATCTGTAAAGTTAATAGTGAATGTACCGTTTCCGTTGTCAACTGTACTTGCAATTCCGTTACCTGTAGCGCCTGTAGCGCCCTGAGCACCTGTAGCTCCATTTAGGTTCGAAGTAGTAAATGAACTACCATCTGTATAGTTGAATGTGTATGTACCATTTCCGTTGTTTACTGTACTTACGATACCGTTACCTGTAGCTCCAGTTGCACCCTGAGCACCTGTAGCTCCGTTTAGGTTCGAAGTAGTGAATGAACTACCATCTGTATAGTTGAATGTGTAAGTACCGTTTCCGTTGTTTACTGTACTTACGATACTGTTTCCTGTTGCTCCTGTAGCACCAGCTGCACCTGTAGCACCTCTTAGGTCAGATGTAGTAAATGTGCTGCCATCTGTATAATTGAATGTATAAGTACCGTTACCGTTGTTCACTGTACTTGCGATTCCATTACCTGTTGCTCCCGTTGCACCGGCAGTTCCCTGAGCACCTGTAGCACCTCTTAGGTCAGATGTAGTAAATGTGCTACCATCTGTGTAAGTGAAAGTATATGTACCGTTACCATTATTTACTGTACTTACGATACCGTTTCCTGTAGCTCCTGTAGCACCAGCTGCACCAGCAGTTCCCTGCGCTCCTGTTGCACCCGCAACTCCTGTTGCACCGGTAGCTCCCTGTGGTCCTCTTAAATCTGAAGTTGTAAATGAAGTACCGTCAGTATAGTTTATTGTAAATGTTCCGTTACCATTGTTTACTGTGCTGGCAATACCAACACCCTGCGCTCCGGTTGCACCTGCAGCACCTGCAACGCCCGCAGGCCCCTGAGGACCTGTAAGATTTGAAGTTGTAAACGATGTTCCGTCTGTATAGTTGATCGTAAATGTACCATTACCATTATCTACTGTATTAGCTATACCTACCCCCTGTGTACCAGCAGGAACATTTACAGTTGTAGCCACTCCGGCCTCATTTGTAAATGTTATTGTACCATTACCATTATCAACCAAAGTTGTAACAGTTTCTGAGGCTTTAACTACCGCATCAAGATCTATAACCGTATTAGATCCATTCTCAGCTGTATAAGTTAATGTTTTTGTAGCCGGGTCGTAAACAAGAAAAGTCAGGGTCTGATTACCCGGAACATCAATCGTAGTTGTCGTACCATCTGGATTAATATAGGTGTAGGTTCCATCGCCATTATCAATAATTGGCTCACTAGACCCGTTAGGACCATTATCGCCGTCAGACAAAAGTCTATGCCATTTATTGATGTACCAGTAGTAATAACCTGGCTTGATCTGGTCGTTCGATGTAATGTTGTACACTAACAGGCTCTGCACATTACCAGTGGTAATAGTAGTCGTATCAGTTGTACTTGTTAACTGAACCTGAGGTATCAAAACACCTTTATCGCCAGATACAATATGCAACTGGGCAGAAGGATTAGGTGTAGTAGTACCTATACCTACCTGGGCACTAGCGGTGTAAACGCCCAAGAGTATGAATAATACAGGTAATAGTCTTTTCATTGTAAACAGAATTTAAATATTTTGGGGGTAAAATTTATTCTTATTATTCTGAGGCTTCAGGCTCTGCATCAAGATGCATCACTCAAAACCAAACAACAAAAACTGCCCTTTTGTAAAAAAATCCCAAGTACTAGATATAGCGAACTATACCAGCATACCATTGATAAGACTCTAAAACCGATGAGAAATCACCAGCAACAATTGAAGTAGAAGCAGAAACAACAAAAGCCTCACCCGTAGTAGCCGTGTTGGCCGGGCAAAGCTGAACGCTACTAAATAGCGCGGTTCCTCCTTTATTCGTGATTGAAATAAAGAGTAATAAAAATAGAATAGTATACTTTGGGGGCAGCTTACTGTTCATTTTAATTATTAATTATTGGTGCAAAGATGCGAAAAAATCTTAAATAAATGTTAAGCACCAGTTTGATTTTTTACTTAATTACAGTTTATATTGTATAGATTAAACATAGACAACCCTCTTTCCATATCTTATCTAAACTGATACAAATGTATGATATACAACAAACAAGGTCAAAAAAACAAGGTAAACACTATATAAATATCGGTAAACGGATCATTAACAGACCTGATGTGCAAAAAACATTGTTGCTTTGAAATATTCGTACAAACTAAATGAGTTCACAAAAGATCAAAATCCAAAAAGCCCTAAATAATTTTGACTCAACTGATAAATAACATTTCCACATACGGATAAATTTATATACCGGTTTTAATTATTTTATATTTTTTTTAACTAAAACTATCGCAAGGCATAATTGTAGTGCAAAACCAACACTTTTAGTAGGTTTTTACATAATTTAGGCTACTGTTTAGTATATTTGGCACAGAACCAAAAATCTAATGAAGTCTCTCCTTCGTCATTTTACCCTAAAACTAGTACTGCTCCTGTTTTTCAGCCAGCACATGTTATCGCAGCAAAACTACAATTACCAGTGGTTTTCTGCCGACAGTAAACATTTGCCCCAAAACAGCGTAAAATCCATTACTCCTGATAAATACGGTTTCCTGTGGTTGTCAACAGAAAACGGCATTGTGAGATATGACGGGCAAAACTTTAAAACATTTAATTCCGAAACGATAAAGGGACTTACATCAAACAGGATGTTGCTTTTTACGGGAAGCGTTGAAAAAGACAGCATAATAATCCTGAACGAAAGATCGGAAACCCTGCTGATACACCAGAGAGCTGTAAAAAACATGGACACTGTTAAGTATCGCAAAAAACTACACACCCTATTAAGCAGGGATGCTTTTTTTAAGAGTTATTACACCGAAAGGCAAAAACCGCTTGCTATAGCTGTACAGGACAAAACGTATATTTTTACAAAAGACAGCGTTAGCATATACAATTCAAATTACAAACTAACTGAACAGAAAAAGTATCCGTATAACAGATCTGAACTTTTCTTTGTGTCTTCCGGTAATCTTTATATCCTGAACAACCAAAACGAATATGCTTTGTTTTCTGAAATCCATCAGAGCTTTAAAAAATTCGGAAATGATTTCACCAACAAGATCCAGATCTACTCGAACAACTTAGCGCAGCAAAGTTTCTTATATTCTGACAACAAACTATTTTACTTAAAAAAAACCAACGGACATCTTGAAAAACAACTCCTTTTTAAGGATTTCAATTTTGAGACCAATAATATAGTATCAATCTATTATGATGAAAAGAATGAAATACTATACCTGGGAAGCAGCAATAAAGGGCTCCTGATAGTAAGACATAACGATTTTAGCCACAACATTACCCCTAACAACGAAGCCTCAGGAAGTTACGAGATATATTATGCGCTGACAAAATTTGACAACGACAAAGTTCTTACATCTACCGGAGAAATTTTTAGCGAAAACGGCGAAAAAGGGTTAATCAACATTAGAAAGCACAGCGATAAGTTCACGATACTACAGGATAAAAACGGAGATATCTGGACCAAAAAGGCTGAGACATTATACCGCTTTACAAAAGCCAGCGAATACAAAAAGTACGACAGCTGGAATATGCATCTTGTAATACGCTCTATCACAAAAGGAAAGAACGGATTAATCTACATGGGGATATCAGGTGAATCTCAGGGAGGAGAATTATATTCCATAGATCCAAATATCCCTAAACCTACCCCTACCCTTATCGCCAAACTTAACTATCCTCCTTCAGAATTACTGGATATAGACGGAAAAGTACTTTGGTGCGGTTCATGGAGAGGCTTGTATAAATTTCACATCGACTCAAAAAGGATAGAAAAAATTGAGGGCATCAGTAATGCTATCAATGTAAGATCGATTTACGCCTCTAATAAAAATGAAATATGGATAGGCACTTATAACAATGGATTTTACCCGTATCAAAACGGGAAGTTAACCCACATGCCCAAAGACCGCAATGATTACCTGCTTACCACTCACTGCATGATTGAAGACCAGCAGGGATTAATGTGGATAACCACCAACAAAGGCCTTTTTGCAGTCAAAAAACAAGACTTACTGGATTATGCCGACAACAAGACCAAAAGCGTTTATTACCAGCTTTTCGACAAAAGTTCCGGCTTTCTTAATAATGAATTCAACGGAGGATGCAACCCTTGTGGCGTAAACTTAAACAATCACACAATATTTTTCCCATCTATGGACGGGGTTGTGTATTTTAACCCAAAAACAGTACTAAAGCATCAACCCGACTACAATATTTATCTTGATGAAATAGAGGTAGACTCGATAACATTCAGAAATACCGATCAACTTGTTTTTAAAAGAAACTTCGGAAAGATTAAATTCCACATCAGCAGCCCTTTCTTTGGCATTGCCTACAATCAGAACATAGAAACAAGACTTGAAGGACCTGTAGTACAGGACTGGACGCTTATGACCGAAACCAATGTTTCGTTCTCTACCCTTCCTCCCGGTGAATACACCCTGAAAGTTAGAAAATTATCAGGATTTGGATCAAAATACATCTACAAAGATTTTAACTTCAGTATCACTCCTGCTTTTTGGCAAACGGGTTGGTTTACAACGCTGCTTATTGTATTGGCACTCCTTATTATATATATATTCTTTAAGCTCAGGATTCGCTACATTAAACACAAAAATATACAGCTTGAAAAACAGGTAGTATTAAGGACTCAACAGCTGCAGACAACAGTTGTCGCTCTGCGAAAAACAAAAGAAGATCTTAGCGTGCAGGTTAAAAACCATAAGAACCTTATAAAGACTATTACTCACGACATAAAGAGTCCGTTAAAGTTTATCGCACTTACCGGTAAATACCTGTATAACAACATTGAAAAATCGGGAAGTATAGAAAAAGACGATGTAAAAGCAATTCATACATCATCTACCCAACTGTATCATTTTGTAGACAACTTTTTGGAATATGCTAAAGAGACCGACCTTAATGATACGGAATCGAAGCCCTATTCTGTACATGACTTAGCTGAAGAAAAAATAGCCTTTTTTAAAAATATAGCTATAGCCGCCAAAACAAAACTTAAAAACAATACCGACAGAAATCTGCTAATAACCATTAACAGACACCTGCTGTCAATAGTTTTACACAATTTATTTGACAACGCCCTGAAACACACCTCAGAGGGAAGCATTTTTATTACTGCCACAGAAACAAACGGTATACTATCTATTTCTGTAGCAGATACCGGCAAAGGCATGAGCCCGGATATGGTTCATTATTATAATGAACTTGCCCTCGGCAGTAAGCCATCCGGAAAACCAACAGGAATGGGGCTGCATATGATAATTGAACTTTTAATGATCATTGGCGGAAGCCTGCAAATAACATCTTCCGAAAAAGGAACAACGACAACTATAATCTTTAAACAGGCAAATTAGTTTTTGTAATGCCAGTATTTTTCTGCCATCGCTAAAACATTTGTAACGCCAAGCTTTTCGAATATCCTGCTTTTATAAGTACTAACGGTAGACATCCCGATTCCTAACTTATTGGCAATTTCAAGATTACCTTCGCCTTTAACCAGCATCCCCGCTATTTCAAGCTCTCTGCCCGAAAGGGATTCAAGAGGATTCAGGTCTTTTATAGAAGGCGCACCTACTGAATTTTCAAAATAAAGTTCACCGTTTAGAACCGCATTTACCGCTTCAAGGATTCTTTCCTCAGAACTTAATTTATTGATATACCCCTGAGCTCCGGCCTGATAATACCGTAAACCATACTGATCTTCTTCATATGCCGAAAACATCAGAATCTTTAGATCCTTCTGAAATCCTCTCACATCGGCAATCATAGTATCGCTATCCCCTCCGGGTAGGTTTATATCCAGTAAAAGTAAATCAAACTCCATATCCTTTACAAGATTCAGAGTTTCATAAAAACTGTCAGCCTGTTCAATATCAACAGCATCAAAAGCGTCTTTTAACATTAAAGAAACACCCTGTCTTACCACACTGTGGTCATCAGCAAGTAAAATTTTCATCTCCAGTTCGTTTAGTAGTTTAGCTGCCTGAAAGATAAAACACTTATTTCAAAACTTAATTACCATGGAAAAGAATATTTTTTCAATCTATATTTAAAAAAACCACAACATATTAACAATCAACAACTTTAATATTCAGCAAATAATAATTAAATTTATGATGAAAACTGTTTTTGAGGACTAAAAAAGTGATTATGAAGCCATTTGTACTTTTCCTTAAGATGATGATGGTACTATTCACAGCTAATTTACCGGCACAAAGACTTGTAAAATGCAATGACAATACAGCCTATTGGGTTATCCCCGACAACAATCTTTTATACGCCCTGACACTGAAAGGAGATGTGGATCTTAGCGATAATCCCGAGATAATTAATAGCAACAATACTGCTATACAATACATACTGCTTCAAAAACCATATGCCACCGACAGTGAAAAAGACGATGAAGCTTTATTAACAAGACACATTGAATCAGAACGACAACGACTCAAAAAAATATTCAACACTCCTTCACTCACTGTTGACAGCAAAATTATTTTCCTGCCCAAAATGGGGAAAAAAGCTGTTTTTTGGTATTTTGAACTACCTGAAGGATTTAATAATGAGGTTGTCGCACAACTGTTTATGCATGTTGTAATTGGTGAAAAACTATTTGGCCTGGGCACTCCCCTCTTTAAAGGTTATGATTTTGAAACTGCCCTTTCACTCGTTATCAATACTCTCGACAGCCTGACCGTTATCAAAAACACCGAATCATTGTGCTATTAATAATACAATCACAAAACATATTATGTATGCATACTTTTTTATATATTTAATTTTTGAAACAAACACTTACAATACAAACTATGGCATATACCGATAAGATGCTTCGCGACAATGCGTTGCAGGATAAAATAATCGTTGTTACCGGTGGCGGCAGCGGACTGGGAAAATCGATGACAAAATATTTCATGGAACTTGGCGCTAAAGTAGCCATCACTTCCCGGGATTTGGATAAACTTAAAACAACCGCAAAGGAACTCGAAACAGAAACCGGCGGGAAATGCTTAGCAGTTCAGTGCGACGTTCGCCATTATGAAGAAGTAGAAAATATGCTTCAGGAAGTGCTTGCTGTATACGGGCGGGTTGATGTTTTGCTTAACAATGCTGCCGGAAATTTTATTTCCCCTACCGAACGCCTTTCTGCAAATGCTTTTGACACTGTTATTGACATTGTACTTAAAGGTTCTAAAAACTGTACCCTCGCTTTTGGAAAACACTGGATCGATACAAAACAGGAAAAATCGACCATACTCAACATAGTAACTACCTATGCCTGGACAGGATCGGCCTATGTGGTACCGAGTGCTACTGCAAAAGCCGGTGTACTGGCAATGACACGAAGCCTGGCTGTTGAATGGGCCAAGTATGGAATCCGTTCAAACGCAATTGCCCCTGGCCCTTTCCCCACCAAAGGCGCATGGGACAGGTTATTGCCGGGTGATCTGAAAGATAAATTTGACCTTGCTAAAAAAGTCCCGCTAAAACGTGTTGGCGACCATCAGGAGCTGGCAAACATTGCGGCTTATTTAGTCTCTGATTTCTCTGCATATGTAAACGGAGAGGTGATAACTATTGATGGCGGCGAATGGCTTAAAGGTGCAGGGCAGTTTAATCTTTTAGAAGCCATTCCTGAAGAAATGTGGGATATGCTTGAAGCGATGATTAAAGCTAAGAAGAACAAATAACCTTAATAACTACTATTGTACAAGCTCCTGAACCATAAAATTCAGGAGCTTTTTTTATCCAAAAACTTATGATTTGATAATTTATAAAACAACAAATTAATTTATCTACAATCATACTGTTATTTTTTTAACGATGTAACAGTTAGCATTGTTTTTAGGTTTTTATTTAGACTTAATTTAAATAAATTTTTATATTTGCGAAGAATTTTGTTTTTAATCAATCTAAATAAAAAACACTCATGAAGAAAAATTTACTTTTAGTTGCTTCATTGTTTGCAGGATTATTTGCATCTGCACAGGAAGTAGACGAGAATGGCTACACAACTGTAAACGTAGCAATGGAAGCAGGATATGCTAAACAAGTGTACTACCAACTTTCAACAAACACACAAACAGCTGTAGCAGCAAATTCTTGGGATATCGCTTTCCAAAAAGCTACAGGGGGAGCAATGAGTCTTGGTGCTATCCGTGTAAATGATCAAAGAATCACTGCATTTTACGAATCAGGAAATGCTTCAACATGGGCTACTACAGACATCGCAAATATTGCTAACTGGACTCAACTTTACAATGATGCTAAAGAATGGGAAACAGGAGCGTTTAATAATGCCAGCGATACTACACCTCCTTTTGGCTTTAATTGGGGAACTTATAACTCTACCACTCACCACATAGAAGGATCTAGAGTATTTGTTATGCAATTTGGTCAGGGCGCTGCTGCTACTTACAAAAAAATTATCGTAACAGACCTTAACGTACAAACTCAGGGCGGACCAACTTACACCCTTACTGTATCTTCTTACAATGGTACTGAGTGGTCAGCAGATCAGACTGTAACTGTACAGGTTGCTAATGCTTCTACATCAGAATTTGTTTACCTTTCACTAGAAACTAACGCGCTTGTAGAGGTTTCTCCAGCTGACACAGCATGGGATTTTGTATTTGACAGATACTACGATCTTGTAGCATCTCAAAACGGTGATGTAATGTACCTTGTTACAGGAGCACAAACAAACAACGTTTCTGTTGCTGCTGTAGACGAAGCCGGTACATCTACTACTTTTACTCTTCCAGCTGCTGATAGCTATTCTGCAGACATCAATGCTATTGGTGACAAATGGAAAAGTTTTTCAGGCGGAGCATATGTTATCCCTGAAAAAACATACTATATCAAACAAGCTGACGGAACAATCTACAGAATGTATTTCCTTTCTTTCTCAGGAACTGCTTCAGGTGCATTAAGCTTCAAATTTAAAAACGTTACCCCTACCGCAGGTGTTGGTGAGTTCAACAAGTCAACATTCAGCGTATACCCTAACCCGGCAGTTGACGGAAACGTAACTATCAACAACAACCTTGAGGCTAACGGTACAATTAACGTATACACTCTTACAGGTGCTAACGTATTCTCTGCTGAACTAAACCAAACTTCACAAAACCTTAACCTATCAGGTCTTACAGCTGGTATGTATATCGTAAAAGTTGAAGCTGGAAACTATTCAGAGTCTAAAAAACTGATCATCAAATAAGGGATAACCTTATCAGTCTTATACCAAAAGCCCTGCATTAAAACGCAGGGCTTTTTTATTTGCCCAATGTTAACAAATTCCGTTTTCATAAACCATAAATAATTGTATTTTTACGGTTCAAAATTTACAAACACAAATGGGTAAGATTATTGCCATAGCCAACCAAAAAGGGGGCGTAGGAAAAACAACTACTTCTGTAAACCTTGCAGCTGCACTGGGTGTACTGGAAAAAAAAGTATTACTGATTGATGCTGACCCTCAGGCTAATGCCAGTTCGGGACTGGGCATTGATGTAGAAACTGTAGAAAAAGGTACATACCAGATTCTCGAGCACAGCAATACACCAGAAGAAGCAACTATTGAGTGCAATTCGCCCAATGTTTGGGTTATCCCTGCACACATAGACCTTGTGGCTATTGAAATTGAGCTTGTAGATAAAGAAAACAGGGAATATATGCTTAAACAGGCGCTGGAGAGCGTTAAGGATAACTATGATTATATCCTTATTGACTGTGCTCCTTCTTTAGGCCTTCTTACACTTAATGCACTAACAGCTGCTGACTCTGTTGTTATCCCTATCCAATGCGAATATTTTGCGCTTGAAGGACTTGGTAAACTACTGAATACGATTAAAAGCGTACAAAAGATACACAATCCTCAACTGGACATTGAAGGATTATTGCTAACCATGTATGATTCCCGTCTTCGTCTTTCGAACCAGGTGGTGGAAGAAGTACAAAAACACTTCCATGACATGGTGTTTGATACGGTTATTCAACGTAACGTTAAACTAAGCGAGGCACCAAGTTTTGGAGAAAGCATCATTAATTATGACGCAACCAGCAAGGGAGCTGTTAATTATATTAACCTTGCAGAAGAGATTATAAAGAAAAACACAGTAGTACAAGAGTAGGTTTATGACAAAAGCAATAAAAAAACAAGCACTGGGAAGGGGTTTATCAGCATTATTAAAAGATCCTGAAAACGATATTAAATCGGTTGAGGATAAAGGTGCCGATAAAGTTGTAGGCAATATCATTGAGCTTGAACTTGATGCTATTGAAATAAACCCGTTTCAGCCCAGGACAAATTTTAACGAAGAAACCCTTAAGGAACTTAGCACCTCGATTAAAGAACTTGGTGTGATACAGCCTATTACCGTAAGAAAACTGGATTACAACAAATACCAGCTTATTTCGGGTGAGCGTCGTCTTCGTGCTTCAAAACTTGCCGGACTTGCAACTGTACCTGCATATGTACGCCTTGCCGACGATAATGAGTCGCTGGTAATGGCCCTTGTTGAAAATATTCAGCGCCATGACCTTGACCCTATTGAAATCGCGCTTTCATACCAAAGGCTTATTGATGAAATACAGCTTACACAGGAACAAATGAGCGACCGTGTAGGTAAAAAACGTTCAACAATAGCCAACTATCTCCGCCTTCTAAAGCTTGACCCAATAATCCAGACCGGTATTCGTGACGGTTTTATCAGTATGGGCCACGGACGTGCCATCATCAACATCGAAGATCATGATGCACAGGCGGATATCTATCAAAAAATCGTAAGCGGAAATCTTTCTGTGAGAGAGACTGAAGCTTTGGTTAAAAGCTATCATGAAAGTCTGCTTCCAACTGCTCCAAAAGCAATAAAAAGCAGTTCGTTTGCAGTACAGGATGAACAGAAAAAAGCATTTACAGGTTTCTTTGGCGCTAAAGTAGACGTTAAGGTAGATGCTAAAGGCAAAGGAAAGATTACCATTCCTTTCCATTCAGAAGAAGACTTTAACAGGATCATTAAACTTATAAACGGTTAGTGAAGAAGCTGTCATTTATATTCATTTCTCTATTATTACTTTCATCCTTCAATACATTGGCACAGGATGAAAAAACACTTATCATAGAGAAAGATTCAACAAAACTTCCAAAAAGCTACCCGGCTCCTAACCCTCTTGCCCCGGCAAAAGCCGCTTTCTATTCGGCTATATTTCCGGGAGGTGGACAAATTTACAATAAGAGGTACTGGAAAGCACCTATTGTATGGGGAGCTATGGGAACGAGCATATATTTCTACGCCTGGAATAACAAAAAGTACCACGAATACAGGGATGCTTATAAGGCGGTTTTACAAGGAAAAGCACCTGAAGGTGAACTCTCAACCATAACCGATCCTGACAGGCTTATTCGTGGCCAGAAATTCCACCAGAAAAACAGGGATCTTTCAGCCTTGTTAACTGCCGGCTTTTACGTACTGCAAATAGTTGAGGCTAACGTAAATGCACACCTTATGCAGTTTAACGTTAACGAAAACCTCTCGCTGCGCCCTGAAATGCAGCAAAACGACATTGATTACAAATATAATATGGGGCTTAAGCTCAGTTACCAATTTTAAACATGAAAATTGCATTATTAGGCTACGGAAGAATGGGGAAAGTGATCGAAAGAATCGCTTTGGAAAGAGGCCATGAAATAGTATTGAAAAAGAATGCCGAAGATACTTTTGACGGGCTTGAAAACGCAGATGTAGCCATTGATTTCAGTATCCCTGATGCAGCGGTAGGTAATATTTCTGCCTGTCTTAACAGCAATGTACCTGTAATTTCAGGAACAACCGGCTGGCTGGAACATTATCATAATGTGGCTCAGCTTTGTGAAGAAAAACAGGGAGCATTCATTTACGGTTCAAACTTTAGCCTTGGTGTAAACATCTTCTTTGAGCTGAACGATCATCTTGCCAAAATGATGCGTAACCTGAAGCAGTATAAAGTATCTATGGAAGAGATACACCACCTTCAAAAGCTTGACGCGCCAAGCGGAACAGCAATATCATTAGCCAAAGACATAATTGAAAACTCAGACTATTCAAGCTGGGCTCTTGAAAACGCAAAAGAAGATGAGATACTTATTGATGCAAAACGTGAAGAAGGTGTTCCGGGCACACACAGCGTTTTCTATGATTCTGAAGTAGATTCTATAGAAATTAAACATACCGCACACAGTCGCGAAGGCTTCGCATTGGGCGCTGTAGTAGCTGCTGAGTGGCTTTATGGAAAAAAAGGCATCTACACTATGAAAGATGTTTTAGGTTTGTAGTAACATTTTGACAAGAAAGTATACATATATATAAAAACTTACAGACGATGACACTATTACAATGGTTTATATTTTTTCTTGCTGTACAGGTAGTACACTTTTTAGGAACCTGGAAACTATATGAAAAAGCAGGCAGAAAACCGTGGGAAGCCGCAGTTCCTGTTTATAATGCAATGGTATTAATGCAAATCATCGGAAGGCCACGCTGGTGGACTATCCTTTTGTTTGTGCCAATCGTTAACCTGATAATGTTCCCTGTTGTATGGGTACTAACGCTAAAAGCATTCGGTAAAAAATCATCTACAGATACCATTATTGGCATAGTAACACTTGGTTTATATATATATGCTTTAAACTATAGCGGAACAGCACAATATACTCCTGAAGAAGAGAAAAAAGACAGTACGCTAAGCTCATTGCTTTTTGCTGTGGTTGTAGCTACTATAGTGCATACCTACGTTATGCAGCCGTTTACTATTCCTACTTCTTCACTTGAGAAAACATTACTGGTTGGCGACTTCCTTTTTGTTAGCAAGTTTAACTATGGTGCACGTACTCCTATGACAACTGTTGCTGCACCTATGGTTCATGACTCTATACCTTTGATTCATACAAAATCATATCTTAACAGGCCGCAATTGCCTTACTTCAGGTTTCCCGGATTTGAAAAGGTAGCCAAAAATGACATCGTTGTATTCAACTGGCCTATAGACACGGTTACCCATTGGAAAGACAGAAAAAGCGTTGGCCTTCGTAAACCAATTGACAAAAAATCAAACTACGTAAAACGCTGTGTAGGTACGCCGGGCGATAAATTTGAACTGCGTGACGGTGTTGTGTTTATAGATGGTAAAGAACTTATACTTTCTGACAGGGCAAAACCGCAACACTCTTATTTTGTATATGTTGACAGAGGAACCCAGATCAATGAAATGTACCTTAAAAAGGAACTTGACATTACCGATGACCACGGTATGGTGAATGACAGTACTTATGTATTTATTTCCCTTACCAACGAAAGTGCGGAAAGACTTAAGAGCTATCCGGGCGTAAAATCGGTAGCAAAACGTCAGGTTAGGCCCGGAGATGAAGGAACATCCCTGTTCCCACACAACCAGCCAACATGGACGGTTGACAACATGGGTCCAATCGTAATTCCTGAAAAAGGAAAAACGGTTCAACTGAACAAAGAAACGCTTCCGTTATACAAAATGATTATTAAAGACTATGAAAATAATGAGCTCACTGTAAACGGAGACGATATCAGGATCAATGGGCAGGTAGCTACTTCATATACCTTTAAGCAGAATTACTATTGGATGATGGGAGATAACCGTCACAATTCTCAGGACAGCCGTTATTGGGGCTTTGTACCGGAAGACCATATAGTAGGCAAACCGGTATTCATCTGGATGAGTTTAGGCGAAGGTATGAAACCTCGCTGGGAAAGATTCTTTACAACTGTTGGTGGTTCAGGCGAGCCTGTTTCGTATCTCAAATATTTCCTTGGCGCATTCGTTCTATGGTTTGTAGGAAGCTATTTCTGGAAAAAGAAAAAAGCCGCTTAATTAATTTGATAATTATTCAATTTGAAGATTTGAAGATGATCAATGGGGTCATTTTCAAATCTTCAAATTTTAAAATCTATCCATTTCCAAATGAATATTCTGATTCACCCCACATACTTCCCTTCTATCAGTCATTTTGTAGCAATGACGAAAGCTGACGGCATTACTTTTGAGGTTGAAGACAACTTTCAAAAGCAGACCAACCGTAACAGGATGTATATATATAGTCCTAACGGGATCCAGCTTTTGAATATTCCGGTGAAGCATACCAAAATGGCTCACCAAAAGTTTAAGGATACTCGTTTAGAACATGCTTTCGACTGGCAAAAACAACATTTTAAATCGCTTGAGGCTGCTTACAGGACTTCACCTTTCTTCGAGTATTTTGAAGACGATATAAGGCCTATATTCGAGAAAAAACACGAGTTTATGATGGACCTGAATTTTCAGGCTATGGAAATTGTCACCTCATGCCTTGGTATGGATTTTTCATACGAAAAGACTACTGAATATTTCCATGAAGTTGAGGGAGTGCAGGATTTACGCCATTTGACAAACGGAAAAAAAGATACCGCCCAGTTTGAAACTTACACACAGGTATTTGAAGAAAAACACGGCTTTATCAATAATCTGAGTATACTCGATTTGTTGTTTAACGAAGGCCGTTATGCAATGGAGTACCTAAAGAATCAGGAACTGTAGTTTATTCTTCCTCTTCTTTAAAGGCAAGGCGGGTCATTACCGGAAAATGATCTGAATTAGCAAAAGTATCGAATGTAGTATACTGCTTTACATCAATTTGTTTATCCGTAAATATATAATCTATCCTTGCAGGATAATATTTGTAATTATACGACTTCCCGAAGCCTTTTCCGGCTTCTTCAAAGGCATCTTTCATTTTTCCTTTTACGCTTCGGTAAACATAAGAAAAAGCACTGTTATTAAGGTCTCCGCAAATGATCATCGGATACGGACATTCATTTTTATGCTTTTCGACGATCTCCGCCTGCACCTGTTGTTTTTTAAAGGCGTCACTTAAGCGTTTAAAAATAATTTTAGACTTCTCCTCGTCTATCGTTTCATGAATATCAGGGCTTATTTTAACCGACTGCATGTGCATACTGTACACGCGCAAAGTATCCTTACCTTTTTTTATGTCTGCAAAAATAACATTGTTCCCTGATGCCGGAAACTCAATGTGCCCGCTATCAATGATCGGATATCTAGACAGTATAGCCTGCCCCATTAATCCGGAGCGTCCAAAAATAAATTTATTTTTATATGAGGGGAATTTGACATTTCCTCTTTTAGTATATTCCTGAAGGCAAACAATATCGGCATCCTGTTCCTTCACAAAATTCTTAATCTTTTGGGGAATATCAGTATCGGGCAGCCACTCATAGAGATTGAACATCCTTACGTTGTAGCTCAGTAACGTAAAATCAGCCTTATCTTCCGGAAGGTTCTTGGATGAAAACCTGTAACACTTGCTTACGAAAGTTATCCCTAATAGCAATACCAGACCAGAAAGCAGCATTTGGCGTTTGGTCTGCAATAACCAATAGAGGAAAAACAGGAAGTTAAGCACCAGCATGAGTGGCATCAGTAATGTGAAAACCGAAAGTATCGGAAAAAGCCTGGGCGCCAAAAAAGGCAATATATAGGCAATGAATGTCAATACGGTCAACACCATATTGAGCACAAACATCATCTTATTAAATCCTGACAGCTTTTTCATGCAATAACGCTTCTTACCAAAGCTACTTAATTATTTTCCAACTTTAAACAAAAATTCCTTTTCTTCTTTGGTTAAACTGTCATACCCTGACTTGCTGATCTTATCCAGTATATCGTCGATTTGTTTTTGGGTAATATCCTTTTGAGGTTTTGCAGTGGCTTTTTGTACAGGCGCATTATTTCGGTGTACTGTCTTAAACGGAGTCTTTTTGCCAGGCTTAAAGATATTCGCAAAAAAGTCAAGTACCGCTGAAACTCCTTTAGTAAGATCGGTGCCATTTTGCAGCAGTTTTATGTATGTAAACCCAAACAGCGATCCTGCTAAATGTGCCAGATGACCGCCAGAATTTTGGGCTGAAGCATATATCAGGTCCAGTACTACAAATACAATGGCAATATGCCAGAGCTTCACCCTGCCTATAAGCAATAGCCTCACTTCATACAGAGGTGAATAAACAGCAGTAGCTATCAGCAACGCCATAATAGCTGCCGATGCGCCTACCATCTTAGAAACACCGCTGCCGGCAAGCATCGGCAAAGTATTATAACTGAGTATATAAACAATTCCGGCAAAAATGGCCGAAAGTATATATACGCCAAATAGTTGTTTTTGGGTAAAGAAGGTCATGAACAACCTTCCTGCAAAAACAAGCATCAGCATATTGAATAAGATGTGCAGGAAACCAGCATGTAAAAAAGCATACGTTATTAGTGACCACGGCTTCCATAAAAGATCAGCAGGATTGGAAGACAGGCTTAACCAGTCGGCTGTGAAAGGCAAATCCCAACGCAGGAAAGGCAGCTGTATATTAAAAAGCGACAGTATGCTGAATACAACCATCGGGATTGCAAAAAGACCAACATTCCAATAGATAAGCTTCTCCGTGATACCGCCAATACGGTATTCCATTTTTAGGTCATCAATGATACCCATATCTTAATTCCAGCGATTTTTATTAAACTGATTTTTATTCCAGTACCACATCATGATAAAACCTATCAATGCTCCGCCGAGGTGGGCAAAATGGGCCACTCCGTCGCCTCCGCCAAATATAGCCTGTCCTTTTACCCCCATGATAAGATCATATGCCAGTAAACCCGGTACAAAGTATTTAGCTTTTATAGGAATAGGCAAAAACAGTAACATCAATTCTGCATTTGGAAACATAAACGCAAACGCAACCATTATTCCATATATTGCCCCGGAAGCTCCAACAGTAGGAACATATGCTCCCATAAAATTACTGAACTGTGATGGGTTCAAAATATTCCCCCATTCTGGATTGTATCTGCCTTCGGCTAATAACGTCAGAACCTCGCCTTTATCAAAACCATTCTCCTGCAATATCGATAATCCCTGATAAAAAGTAATATAATTAATTCCAATGTGTAAAAGAGCCGCTCCAACACCACAGGAAACATAAAAAAAGATGAATTTTTTAGACCCCCATATGCTTTCAAGTAATGAACCAAACATCCATAAGCCTAACATGTTAAAAAGAATGTGCATGACACCACCATGCATAAACATGTAGGTTAATGGCTGCCATATCTTAAAATCTGAGTTTAGAGGAAAATGCAATGCCAGAATTTTTTGTGCAGGTTCGCCAACGAAGAGGGTCCCAACAAAAAATAATATATTTATAATAATTAACTGCTTAACAGTCTCGGTAATGCGCATCATATTGCAAATCGTTTATCTAAATCTTCAACACTAATCGTGATGAACGTTGGTTTATTAAAAGGTGAAACACCCGGCTCTTTACAGGCAAAAAGCGAGTTGACCATATTTTCCTGCTCTTTTTCAGGCATTATAACCCCCGTTTTAATCGCAAGGCTTCGCGCCATCGACTTGGCAATACTGTCAGTCTGGCTGAAACTGCTGTCAGGCACTTCCTGCTGCAAATCGTTTAAAAGCTCCTCCAAAAGGATAGAAACCTCACTTTCAGCAACATTCACGGGTAACCCCGAAACAACGATATGGTCGTTATTAAACTCTGCAAAAACAAAGCCAGTATTCTCTAAAGCACCACGCATTTCCTGAATTAATGCAAGTTCCGACATATTATAATATAACATTAACGGAAACAGAAGCTGCTGGCTTGCCGCATGGTGCACAGTTATATTCGTTAGGAACTGTTCGTACAACACACGTTGGTGCGCCCTTTTTTGGTCGATGATCAAAAGACCCGACTTAATAGGGCTCACAATATATTTTTTGTGGATCTGGTAGGTCTTCTGAACCGCCTGCTCCACTTCATTGTCATTAAATAACGAACCCGTAACCTCTTCCGACTCAAAGCTGATTTCGTTAACCGGAGTGATTTCTTCTGCGGCTTCTGTCAATCCTGTATACAGGCTTTCCCAAACGGGTGCTTTTTCTTTTTTGAAGGATGGTGTCCACCCTCCTCCGCTTCCTGAAGAAAACGAAGACGATGAAGAACCCGAGCTGGTTTTAGCCGGTTTTTCATCTGCAAAAGGGTTGTATGTCCTGTCCACCTGAACAATTGGCATTACTGCCTCTTTACTTTCGTAATTGTAAGGTGTATCCAGATTAGCATCACGGTCAAAGTCCAGCACCGGAGCCACATTAAACTGCCCCAGGCTGTGTTTTATAGACGAACGCAATATTGCATATAACGCATGTTCATCGTCAAATTTTATCTCCGTCTTTGTTGGGTGAATGTTGATATCAATAGTATTCGGTGGTACATCAAGATACAGAAAATAGCCCGGTTGCGAACCGTCTTTCAGCAGCCCCTCATAGGCAGCCATCACGGCATGGTGTAGGTAACCGCTTTTAATGAATCGGTCGTTTACAAAAAAGAACTGCTCTCCCCTGTTCTTCTTGGCGAATTCAGGTTTGCATACAAATCCCTGTATGTTTACAATCTCAGTACTTTCCGAAACCGGAACCAGTTTTTCGTTGGTGCGTCCGCCAAAGATATTTACGATACGCTGGCGTTGGTTCGACCCTGGCAGGTTGAACATCTCGCTCCCATTGTGGAACAGCATAAAACCGATGTTGGAATGCGCCAAAGCTACACGTTCAAACTCATCAACAATATGACGAAACTCAACCGTATCGCTCTTAAGGAAATTACGGCGGGCCGGTATATTGAAAAACAGGTTTTTAATTGAGAATGACGTTCCCCTGGGCAGTACCGCCACATCCTGGGAAACAAATTTACTCCCCTCTATAACGATATGCGTACCAAGTTCGTCCTGCTCCTGACGGGTTTTCATCTCCACATGCGCAACCGCAGCAATTGAAGCCAGAGCCTCTCCCCTGAAACCTTTGGTATGCAGTGAAAACAAATCTTCCGCATGGCGTATCTTAGAGGTAGCATGGCGCTCAAAACAAAGGCGCGAATCGGTAACGCTCATCCCCTTTCCGTTATCTATCACCTGAACAAGGGTTTTTCCGGCATCCTTAACAACCAGTTTTACCTCAGTAGCACCGGCATCGACAGCATTTTCAAGCAATTCCTTAACAATGGAAGCCGGCCTTTGCACCACCTCTCCGGCAGCTATCTGGTTGGCAACGTGGTCAGGAAGTAATTGAATGATACTGGACATGGGAAAAGGGAAATAGTTTTAGTGATTAGCTTCAAAGTTAAGGAAATTTATGCCATGCTAAAAGGCATTTATTTTGTAAACTTGCTAACAATTAAATACCTTATGAAAACCACATTCGTATATCTTATACTCTGTATAGCAATTTTTACATCATGTAAAAATGAAATTAATCATACAGAAGTTACACCTATATCAGAAACAGCAATTAATGAGTCCGATTCAATAAAGTTAGAAAAATATTTTCAGTGGTATGAGAAACATGAAAGAACTGGTTATAAAGAATATGATACCCTGACTCTTCAAAAAATTGAATCAGAGAAAGACACAATTATATTAAATACATTCATATCAGAGCATCCTGAAATATTACAAAATTATGAATATGAAGATAATCCATCTAAAAAACTATTAGAGCATTTACATCTTATAGATATTAATGGTGACAACAAAAATGACATCGTTTTTCAGGGCTATTGGGAAGGAGAACCACAAATAACTCAATTATTTATCCAAAGCAATAATGGCTATAGGAAGATTTTTACTCAATACCAATATATCCACAGCCTTGTATTTAAAGACAAAAAATTGACCTCATTTAAAATGGCAAACCCAGGTTGTTGTGCCGACCCTCAGTTTGTTGAACATGAGTACATCGTATCCTACAGTGATAAGTTCTCGGTTTTTAAACTTAATAAATCCATTGGTTATTACATAGGAATGGAAAAACCTAAGCATAAGTTTGATTCAGAGAAAGAGTTTAATATAACTGTTAACAATGCTGCTTTAAGGGTCGATTCATACATATTGGATAATGTTGAACATCCAATGTATGGCCCGGGTGGTAATGTAATTTCTAAATACAAAAAGGCGACAAAAGGTAAGGCTATAGCATATAAAACTGAAGGAGATAAAAGCTGGATATATGCTATTATGCCTCTTAAAGACGGTTTTAGCTTTTATGATTTTAATGAACAAAAAGGAATACCATCATATACATACGGCTGGATTCTAAAATCGGACACCGATTTGAAATAGATCCAAAGAAAGACTGGTATTTATCCAATATACGATTATGAACACTCCCTTTTTTGTACTTTTCTATCTAACTCTATTCATAGGAAGCCCTCTCATAATATTTTTACATGAACTGGGACATTCTCTTATAGCATTGTTGTTTACCAAAAAAGAAGTCCAAATGTTTATAGGATCCTATGGAAAGACAGACCAAAATTATCGCATAAAAATAGGAAGTCTCTACATTTATATTGAAAAGAATGTATCAGATTGGCGCAAAGGAATGTGTGCACATAGCCCCCATTCGAAAGAATCGCTTGAAATCCTGCAAATTATTGCTGGACCACTACTTCCTTTTATTGTCGCTCTTTTATTTCTAACAACTGCTGTCCTTTATCTTAGTGAGAATATGATTGTTTCCAGTGTATTCTTTCTTCTTTTTTCTTCTTTCAGCATGGTTTATAACCTTATACCAAATAAAAAAGCTACAGATCTCAACAATGGTGAACTACTATATAATGACGGACAATTATTAATGAACGTGTTAAAGCATAAAAAAATAAACGCTAAATACATATTAGCTATTAATATCTACAACCAACAAAAATATGCCGAAGCTATTATAATGTTCGATAAATTCCTCAAAGATGGTTTTGATAGCCAGATAACTTATCGTTTTTTAATCTCTAGCCAATTACAACTCAGAAATTATGGAGAAGCCCGAAAACTGGTTGAAGAATCTATCGCTAAACATGAGCAGGATTCGAATGACTATATTAATGCCGGATTAGGTTACTCCCATTTAGAATTAGAAGATGAAGCATTATCTATGTATGAAAAATCCCTGGCCATAAACCGAAGCTGGCATGCCTTAAACAATATTGGTTACAGTTTAAACCTGAAAGCCCAATACAGCGAAGCATTAACTTATTTTGACGAGGCATTATCACTTGATTCACATGCATACACATATAATAATAGAGGATTAGCAAAAATTAAACTGGGAGATATCGAAGGAGGATTAAAAGACCTTGAGCAAGGCCATAAACTTGATCCGGAGAATTCTTATTATTATAAAAATATGGGCATATATCATTTTGACAGATGCGAATATCAAAAAGCCTTAGAGTATTTCGAAAAAGCAAAAGAAATGGATCCAACTACTCATCATATAGACAAGGAAATTGAGACTGCAAAAATAAAACTACGAATAGCATAAGAGTAAAAGCTTCAGAGAAGCGGCATATTTATAGTAATATGTAACCTATACGATTTTAGAGCTCCGGAGGAGCGGCATATAATATGCCGCTCCTCCGGAGCTCTATCATTACCATCCTATTTATAGCTATAAATATATCTCCTCTCCGAGGCTAATCATCTATGAATAATTTCATAAAATAAAATCCAATAAAAAAGCCCACTCTTTCGAGTGGGCTTTCTATTTTTATTAAGCCTGTCCTGCAGGACCAAAGGTCAAAGGAATAGCGGGTTGTTCCGTATCGCTTATTGGGCCATGAGTGGCTTCAAAGCGGTGGATGTTCTCCCCTAGTGCCTTAAGCAGCCTTTTAGCATGCTGTGGCGTTAATACAATGCGGGATTTCACTTTAGCCTTAGGCACGCCCGGCATAATCGTTACGAAATCCACAACAAACTCAGAAGCAGAGTGGTTGATGATCGCAAGGTTACTGTATGTTCCCTCAGCTGTTTTCTCATCCAGCTCTATCTGAAGCTGTGCCTGATTATTCTGGTCACTCATTGTATTAGTAGTTATATTCCTCCTTAGGAGTTAATAGATCATTGTATTCTTCTTTAGAACCTACGACAGTGTTATCGTAATCTCTCATACCTGTACCTGCAGGTATTCTGTGACCAACGATTACATTCTCTTTAAGTCCTTCAAGTCCGTCAACTTTACCAGCTACCGCAGCTTCATTCAGTACTTTTGTAGTTTCCTGGAACGATGCAGCAGAGATGAACGATTTAGTCTGAAGCGACGCCCTTGTGATACCCTGAAGTACCGGAGTAGCCGTTGCAGGAACTACGTCCCTTGCTACTACAAGGTTTTGGTCGTTACGCTTAAGTAATGAGTTCTCATCCCTTAGCTCACGCGGAGTAACAATCTGGCCCGGTTTAAGGTTCTCAGAGTCACCTGCGTCTTCAACAACTTTCATTCCGTATAGTTTGTCGTTCTCAACGATAAAGTCAGACGTGTGGATTAGCTGATCCTCTAAGAATAGTGTATCACCCGGATCCTGAACCTGTACTTTACGCATCATCTGACGTACTACTACCTCAAAGTGCTTATCGTTGATTTTTACACCCTGTAAACGGTAAACCTCCTGAATCTCGTTCACTAAGTACTGCTGTACTGCAGATGGTCCCTGAATCCTAAGGATATCCTCAGGAGTAATAGCACCGTCTGATAGTGGCATACCTGCTTTAACGTAGTCATTTTCCTGAACAAGGATCTGATTCGAAAGTTTCACAAGATACTTTTTAATCTCACCAAATTTAGATTCGATCACGATCTCGCGGTTACCCCTCTTGATCTTACCGAATGAAACAACACCGTCGATTTCAGAAACCACAGCCGGGTTCGAAGGGTTACGTGCTTCAAGAAGCTCAGTAATCCTAGGAAGACCTCCCGTGATATCGCCCGCTTTAGATGAACGTCTTGGAATCTTAACAAGGATCTTACCTGCCTTAATCTTCTCGCCGTTATCAACCATAAGGTGAGCACCTACCGGAAGGTTGTACGAACGGATAAGTTCGCCATCGTTTCCGTATACAAGAAGCGTAGGGATAAGTTTTTTGTTCCTTGCCTCAGAGATTACTTTCTCCTGGAATCCGGTCTGCTCATCGATCTCAACCATGAACGATTGTCCCTGCTCGATATCTTCATAAGCGATTTTACCCGTAAACTCAGAGATAATAACTCCATTATAAGGGTCCCATTTACAGATTACAGCACCTTTTTCAACAATGTCACCATCATTTACATAGATACTGGAACCGTAAGGGATATTATGTGTATTCAATACAATACCTGTGTTCTCGTCAACAAGCTTAAGTTCAGTAGAACGTGAAACAACGATATCTGTCGGGTTACCGTCGATATCTTCACCTTTAACTGTTTTAAGATCTTCGATCTCAAGTCTACCTGCAAAACGAGTGATGATGCTTGATTCTTCAGACATACCTCCCGCAACACCCCCAACGTGGAATGTACGAAGTGTAAGCTGAGTACCCGGCTCACCAATAGACTGTGCAGCAATTACACCTACAGCCTCACCTCTTTGTGTCATCTTACCTGTAGCAAGGCTACGTCCGTAACACTTAGCACAGATACCTTTAGTAGCCTCACATGTAAGCGGAGAACGTACCTCTACTCTTTCAATAGGAGCAGCAGTAATCGCTTTAACCTCTGCTTCTTTGATCTCATCACCACCACGAACAAGTACTTCATTCGTAAGCGGGTTGATAACATCCTGAAGAGCCACACGTCCTAAAATTCTTTCACCTAAAGTTTCAACGATTTCTTCGTTGTTTTTAAGTGCAGTAACTTCAATACCACGTAGTGTACCACAGTCAACAGAGTTAACGATAACATCCTGAGAAACGTCTACAAGCCTTCTTGTAAGGTAACCGGCATCGGCCGTTTTAAGAGCCGTATCCGCAAGACCTTTACGTGCACCGTGCGTAGAGATGAAGTATTCAAGAATCGAAAGACCTTCTTTAAAGTTAGAAAGGATCGGGTTCTCGATAATCTCACCACCACCAGCGGTAGATTTTTTAGGTTTTGCCATCAAACCACGCATACCTGTAAGCTGACGGATCTGCTCCTTAGAACCCCTCGCCCCAGAATCAAGCATCATGTATACCGAGTTGAATCCTTGCTGATCCTCTCTAATATTTTTCATGGCAAGCTCTGTAAGCATAGCATTCGTAGAAGTCCACACGTCAATTACCTGGTTGTAACGCTCGTTGTTGGTAATAAGACCCATGTTATAGTTCATAGAGATAGCATCAACCTGCTCGTTAGCATCAGCAATAAGCTCCTGCTTTCTTTCAGGGATGATGATATCACCTAAGCTGAATGAAAGACCGCCGCGGAATGCGAAACGGTATCCCATATCTTTCATATTGTCAAGGAAAGCAGCCGTTGTAGGTACATCGGTAACACTTAAAATCTGTCCGATAATATCCCTAAGCGACTTTTTAGTAAGGATCTCATTGATGTATCCTGCCGCTTCCGGCACTACTTCGTTGAATAATACCCTACCTGCAGTTGTCTGGATAATTTTCCAAACAAGCTCTCCGTTCTCATTGAAATCTTTAGCGCGTATTTTCACACGTGCATTAAGCTCAAGTCTTCCTTCGTTTAGCGCGATGTTTACCTCTTCAGCTGAATAGAAAGTAAGGCCTTCACCTAATATTTTCTTTTCAGGAGTTGACAAACGTTCTTTGGTCATATAGTAAAGACCAAGAACCATGTCCTGAGAAGGTACAGTAACCGGAGCACCGTTAGCAGGGTTAAGGATATTGTGAGAAGCAAGCATTAACAGCTGTGCTTCAAGAATAGCCTCAGGCCCAAGCGGAAGGTGAACCGCCATCTGGTCACCATCGAAATCCGCGTTGAACGCCGTACATACCAATGGGTGAAGCTGGATCGCTTTTCCTTCGATAAGTTTCGGCTGGAACGCCTGGATACCTAAACGGTGAAGCGTAGGAGCACGGTTTAGTAGTACTGGGTGTCCTTTGATTACGTTTTCAAGGATATCCCAAACTACCGGCTCTTTTTTATCGATTATCTTTTTAGCAGACTTAACTGTTTTTACAATACCTCTTTCGATAAGCTTACGGATAACGAATGGTTTGTAAAGCTCAGCAGCCATATCTTTTGGAAGACCACACTCGAATAGTTTCATCTCAGGTCCAACAACAATTACCGAACGCGCAGAATAGTCAACACGTTTACCAAGTAGGTTTTGACGGAAACGTCCCTGTTTACCTTTTAATGAATCAGATAGCGATTTAAGCGGTCTGTTCGATTCTGTTTTAACAGCAGATGCTTTCCTTGTATTATCGAATAGTGAATCTACAGATTCCTGTAGCATACGCTTCTCATTACGAAGGATAACCTCCGGAGCTTTGATCTCCATTAACCTCTTAAGACGGTTGTTACGGATAATCACCCTACGGTAAAGGTCATTCAAATCTGATGTTGCGAAACGTCCACCATCAAGCGGCACCAATGGGCGAAGCTCAGGCGGGATAACAGGTATAACTTTAAGGATCATCCACTCAGGGCGGTTTTCCCTGTTAAGGTTAGACTCACGGAATGATTCTACAACCTGAAGCCTTTTAAGAGCCTCAGTTTTACGCTGTTTAGACGTTTCAGTATTAGCGCTGTGGCGTAACTGGTATGAAAGCTCGTTCAGGTCAATCCTTGCAAGCAGGTCCATAATACACTCAGCACCCATCTTAGCAACAAACTTGTTAGGGTCTGTATCATCTAAGTATTGGTTTTCCATCGGAAGGGTATCAAGAATGTTCAGGTACTCTTCTTCAGTAAGGAAATCAAGTCTGTTAAGGGTTTCCCCATCCGGACCTTTAGCGATACCGGGCTGTATAACCACATACCTTTCATAGTATATGATCATGTCTAATTTCTTAGACGGAAGACCAAGGATATAACCAATTTTATTAGGAAGCGAACGGAAATACCATATGTGGGCAATAGGCACAACAAGGTTGATGTGACCTACCCTGTCACGGCGTACTTTCTTCTCGGTAACTTCAACACCACATCGGTCACAAACAATCCCTTTATAACGGATCCTTTTATATTTACCACAAGCACATTCAAAATCCTTAACAGGACCAAATATACGCTCGCAGAAAAGGCCGTCTCTTTCCGGTTTGTGGGTACGGTAGTTAATCGTTTCCGGCTTAAGAACTTCACCTCTTGATTCAGCAAGTATTGATTCCGGCGAAGCAAGTCCGATAGAAATCTTGTCGAATCTTTTAATGGTATTTTTATCTTTTAATTTCGTCATGATATGTAATCTATCAATTTATTAAAAAAGTATAGAAGGGAATGGCACAAAGTACCATTCCCGTGGAAATTTATTCTTCTAATCTGATGTCTAGTCCAAGACCCTTAAGCTCATGCATCAATACATTGAACGATTCAGGTAATCCCGGTTCCGGCATAGTCTCACCCTTAACGATAGCCTCGTAAGTTTTAGCCCTACCGATAACGTCATCCGATTTAACAGTCAGTATCTCCCTTAAAGTACTTGACGCACCATAAGCCTCAAGAGCCCAAACCTCCATCTCTCCAAAACGCTGACCACCAAATTGCGCTTTACCTCCAAGAGGCTGCTGCGTGATAAGCGAGTATGGACCGATAGAACGCGCGTGCATCTTATCATCTACCATGTGACCTAGTTTCAGCATGTAGATTACACCTACAGTTGCAGCCTGGTGGAAACGTTCTCCGGTTCCTCCATCATACAGGTAAGTGTGGCCAAATCTTGGTATACCAGCCTCATCAGTCAATGCATTGATCTGGTCAAGAGAAGCACCGTCGAAAATAGGAGTAGCAAATTTCCTTCCTAAATCCATACCTGCCCATCCAAGAACCGTCTCATAAATCTGACCGATGTTCATACGTGAAGGTACACCAAGCGGGTTAAGCACGATGTCCACAGGAGTACCATCCTCAAGGAACGGCATATCTTCCTGACGTACGATTTTAGCAACGATACCTTTGTTACCGTGGCGTCCCGCCATCTTATCACCCACTTTCAGCTTACGTTTCTTAGCGATGTAAACTTTAGCAAGTTTCAAGATACCTGACGGAAGCTCATCACCAACAGTAATGGTGAATTTTTCCCTTCTTAGGGCTCCCTGAAGGTCGTTCAGCTTAATTTTATAGTTGTGGATAAGGTCGTTAACCATTGCATTGGTTTCGTCATCCGTAGTCCACTGACCTTTAGTTAAGTGAGCGAAATCTTCAACAGCATACAGCATTTTCTGAGTATATTTCTTACCTTTTGGTAGTACTTCCTCACCCAGATCATTCATAACTCCCTGTGAAGTTTTTCCGTTAACGATGTTGAATAGCTTGTCAATCAATCTGTCTTTAAGTTCATTGAACTTAACTTCGAAATCCATTTCAAGTTTTCCTAAATCGTCTTTATCTTTTGTACGTTTACGTTTGTCCTTAACGGCACGCGCAAACAGTTTTTTATCAAGTACAACACCATGTAATGATGGAGACGCTTTTAATGAAGCATCCTTAACATCACCTGCTTTGTCACCAAAGATGGCACGAAGAAGTTTTTCTTCCGGTGTTGGATCAGACTCTCCTTTAGGAGTAATCTTACCGATAAGGATATCGCCAGGCTTAACCTCGGCACCAATCCTGATCATACCGTTCTCGTCAAGATCTTTAGTAGCTTCCTCACTTACGTTAGGGATATCGTTAGTTAACTCTTCGTTACCTAATTTAGTGTCCCTTACCTCAAGAGAGTAATCATCTACGTGGATAGACGTAAAGATATCATCACGAACCACTTTTTCAGAAATTACGATCGCATCCTCGAAGTTGTAACCTTTCCAAGGCATGAACGCCACTTTAAGGTTACGTCCAAGAGCTAGCTCACCGTTTTGTGTAGCATAACCTTCACAAAGAACCTGACCCGGCTTAACCCTGTCACCTTTTCTTACGATAGGCTTAAGGTTGATGCTTGTACTCTGGTTCGTTTTTCTGAACTTGATAAGCTGGTATGTTTTCTCGTCCGGATCAAAGCTTACGCTTCTCTCACGATCCGTTCTGTCATATTTAATTGTAATCTCGTTAGCATCAACATACTCAACAGTACCATGCCCTTCAGCATTGATAAGTACCCTTGAGTCAGAAGCTACCTGGCGCTCCAATCCTGTACCCACAATTGGGGCTTCCGGACGTAAAAGAGGAACCGCCTGGCGCATCATGTTCGATCCCATCAACGCACGGTTCGCATCATCATGCTCTAGGAACGGAATCAATGAAGCCGAGATAGAAGCAATCTGGTTTGGCGCAACGTCAGTATAATGTACAACTGTAGGCTCTACAACCGGGAAGTCACCTTCCTCACGTGCAATAACTTTTTCAGCAGTAATTGTACCGTTATTGTCCATCTCAATGTTCGCCTGAGCAATCATCTTACCTTCTTCTTCTTCAGCACTCAGGTAAACCGGCGCCGATTCAAGGTCTACTTTACCTTCAGTTACTTTACGGTAAGGCGTTTCAATAAAGCCCATTCCGTTTACCTTAGCATAAACACCAAGAGACGAGATCAAACCAATGTTTGGTCCCTCAGGCGTTTCGATAGGACATAAACGACCATAGTGCGTATAGTGAACGTCTCGAACCTCGAAACCTGCTCTTTCCCTTGAAAGACCACCTGGTCCAAGTGCCGATAACCTTCTCTTGTGAGTGATCTCCGCAAGTGGATTTGTCTGGTCCATGAACTGAGAAAGCTGGTTCGTACCAAAGAAAGAGTTAATAACCGACGACAATGTTTTAGCATTGATAAGGTCGATTGGTGTAAACACCTCATTATCCCTAACGTTCATACGCTCCCTGATTGTTCTTGCCATACGTGCAAGACCAACGCCAAACTGAGCTGAAAGCTGCTCACCTACTGTACGCACACGACGGTTAGATAAGTGGTCAATATCATCAATCTCTGCTTTAGAGTTGATAAGCTCAATAAGGTATTTAACTATCGTAATGATATCCTCTTTAGTAAGCACCTGCTTATCCATAGGAATATCAAGATTAAGTTTTTTGTTCATTCTGTAACGACCAACTTCACCTAAGTTATAACGCTGGTCAGAGAAGAACAATTTATCTATAATGCCACGAGCAGTTTCCTCATCAGGTGGTTCTGCATTACGCAGCTGACGGTAAATGTGCTCTACAGCTTCTTTTTCTGAGTTAGTTGGGTCTTTCTGTAAAGTATTGTGGATAATAGCATAATCTGCCTGGTTATTATCCTCTTTGTGTAACAGGATTGTCTTTACGTTAGAATCGATGATTTCCTCAACATTATCTTTGTCGATGATAGTATCACGATCTAATATAATCTCGTTACGCTCGATAGAAACCACCTCACCTGTATCCTCATCCACGAAATCTTCGTGCCAAGTGTTCAATACACGTGCAGCAAGCCTTCTGCCGATATACTTTTTAAGACCTGTTTTTGAAACCTTGATTTCTTCAGCAAGGTCAAATATTTCAAGGATATCTTTATCCCTTTCAAAACCAATAGCCCTGAATAGCGTTGTAACAGGAAGTTTTTTCTTTCTGTCGATATACGCATACATCACACTGTTGATGTCTGTAGCGAATTCTATCCATGAACCTTTGAAAGGAATTACCCTTGCAGAGTATAATTTTGTTCCGTTTGCGTGGAATGACTGGCCAAAGAAAACACCAGGAGACCTGTGAAGCTGAGATACAACAACACGTTCAGCACCGTTGATAACAAAAGTACCGCTTGGTGTCATATAAGGGATTGTTCCCAAATATACATCCTGTACAATAGTTTCAAAATCTTCATGCTCAGGGTCAGTACAGTAAAGTTTAAGCCTTGCTTTAAGCGGCACACTGTATGTAAGTCCCCTGTCTATACACTCTTCAATTGTATAACGTGGCGGATCAACAAAGTAATCAAGGAACTCCAATACAAACTGATTTCTGGTATCAGTAATCGGAAAGTTTTCCATGAAGGTGTTATAAAGACCTTCGTTGCCTCTTTCATCTGATTTGGTTTCAAGCTGGAAAAAATCTTTGAAGGATTTTACCTGTATGTCAAGGAAGTCCGGGTAATCAGGAATGTTTTTTGTTGAGGCAAAATTTAATCTTTCAGTCTGATTTGTTATCATCAATGGACAAAATTTTGATTAAAAAAATTTAGTAAAAAACGTATAAAATGTTATTATACGAAAAATGGTTTAGGCCTTTGAGAGTACTTCTCAAGGCCTAAACCTGGGTTTTGTAACCGGTGTAAGCTTATTTAAGCTCTACAACAGCTCCAGCTTCTTCTAAAGCTTTCTTAAGACCTTCAGCCTCTTCTTTAGATACAGCTTCTTTTACGTTTGTAGGAGCAGCGTCTACAAGATCTTTAGCTTCTTTAAGTCCTAAACCTGTAAGTTCTTTTACAGCTTTAACAACTCCAAGTTTAGAAGCACCAGCATCTTTAAGAACTACTGTGAACTCAGTTTGCTCAGCAGCAGCAGGAGCATCTCCTCCAGCAGCAGGACCAGCAGCAACTACTGCAGCAGCAGCAGGCTCGATTCCATACTCATCTTTTAATATTGTAGCTAGTTCGTTAACTTCTTTAACTGTTAGGTTAACTAGTTGTTCTGCGAATTGTTTCAAATCTGCCATTTTTTCTATCGTTTTAAATAGTTTGTAATATATAATTTATAAAGTGCGTTCTCGCGGGGTTATTATCTTTCAGATAATGTTTTAACAAGTCCTGCAATTGTACCACCACCTGATTTAAGGGCAGAAACAACATTTTTAGCAGGAGACTGAAGAAGTCCGATGATTTCTCCGATAACTTCGTCTTTAGATTTAAGTGCTACAAGGGCGTCAAGCTGGTTGTCACCGATGAATACAGCCTCGTGGATGTAAGCACCTTTAAGAACAGGTTTATCAGATTTTTTACGGAATTCTTTAATGATCTTCGCAGGAGCGTTACCGTTCTCTGCAATCATGATTGAAGTACTTCCTTTTAGGATAGAAGGTAGTTCACCGTAGTTGTTTTCCAAGCTACCCATAGCTTTTTCAAGAAGGGTATTTTTAACAACCTCAAGTTTGATACCAGCTTTAAAACAAGCTCTTCTTAAGTTTGAAGTATTCTCTGCATTAAGTCCTGAAATATCTGTTACGTAAACAACGTTTGTACCAGCCAACTGTGCAGTTAAATCTTCAATAACTCTTGATTTTTCTTCTTTGGTCATAATAAAACTTTTTAACTACCAATTATACTGCTTTAGGATCTAAAGCGATAGCAGGGCTCATAGTAGAAGAGATGTGGATACTCTTAATGTATGTACCTTTAGCTGCAGTTGGTTTCAATTTGATTAATGTTTGAATAATTTCGTGAGCGTTCTCAGTAATCTTGTCAGCCTCAAAAGAGATTCTTCCGATTCCTGCGTGAACGATACCGGTTTTATCAACTTTAAAGTCAATTTTACCAGCTTTAACATCAGCAACAGCTTTACCTACTTCCATAGTAACAGTTCCTGTTTTAGGGTTTGGCATTAGACCACGAGGACCTAATATTCTACCCAGAGGACCTAATTTACCCATAACTGCAGGTACAGTGATGATAACATCAACATCTGTCCATCCGTCTTTAATTTTTTGAAGGTAATCATCTAAACCTACGTAGTCAGCACCAGCAGCTTTAGCTTCAGCTTCTTTATCAGGTGTAACAAGAGCAAGAACTCTTACATCTTTACCTGTACCATGAGGAAGCGTTACAACACCTCTCACCATTTGATTCGCTTTTCTTGGATCTACACCCAGACGTACTGCGATATCAACAGACTCATCAAATTTTGCAGAAGCAACTGTTTTGATTAATGCAGAAGCATCTTTCAATGAATACAGCTTGTTCTTCTCAATTTTTGAAGCAGCCTCTTTCTGTTTTTTTGTCAATTTTGCCATGTCTTCTTTTTCTTTTTAAATTAAAAAGGAGCTGTTCCTGATACTGTTATACCCATAGACCTTGCTGTACCAGCTACCATACTCATAGCTTTCTCGATTGTGAAAGCGTTTAGGTCAGCCATTTTGTCTTCAGCAATAGCCCTGATCTGATCCCAGGTAACGCTTGCTACTTTCTTACGGTTAGGCTCACCAGAACCTCCTTTAAGTTTAGCAGCGTCCAGTAGTTGGATTGCAGCCGGTGGCGTTTTAACAACAAACTCGAAAGATTTGTCTTTGTACACAGTAATTTGTACTGGTAGAACTTTACCGGGTTTATCTTGTGTTCTGGCATTAAATTGCTTACAGAACTCCATGATATTAACCCCAGCAGCTCCCAATGCAGGTCCAACCGGTGGCGACGGATTCGCAGCACCTCCCTTAACTTGTAGTTTAACTACTTTACTAATTTCTTTAGCCATTTCTATAAAAAATTTAGCACATCTTCATTTGGAAGCGAATGATGTGATTTATAATAAGTGTAACAAAATTATACTTTCTCAACCTGCATAAAGCTTAGCTCAAGCGGAGTCTTTCTTCCAAAGATCTTCACCATTACTTCAAGCTTACGCTTTTCTTCATTAACTTTTTCAACGTTTCCGTTAAAGCCGTTAAAAGGCCCGTCAATAACTTTTACTGTCTCACCTACCGCAAACGGTATTGATACATTATCAGTTTTAACAGACAATTCATCTACTTTACCAAGCATCCTGTTTACCTCAGACAAACGTAAAGGAACAGCATCGCCACCTTTAGTCTCACCAAGAAAACCGATAACACCGGTAATAGATTTTATAATATGCGGTATTTCACCGGTTAAATTAGCCTCAATCATTACATAGCCAGGAAAGTACACACGGTCTTTGCTGATCTTTTTTCCATCACGCACCTGAACCACTTTTTCAGTAGGAACCAATACCTGTGAAATATAATCAGACATACCAAGTCTGCTAATTTCTGTTTCTATGTAGTTTTTAACTTTATTTTCCTGACCGCTTACCGCTCTAACCACATACCACTTTTTGACATTGTTATCAGTCATTGCAATAAAATTAGTTTTTTAATAAAGCATAAAATTTAGCGATAAGAACCTCAAAGCCTTTATCTACACCAAAAGTAACCAACGCAAATATTACTGAAAATACAGCAACAATAATAGTCAAACGCTGAACTTCAGCCCACTCAGGCCATGTCACATTTGATTTTAGCTCAGTAAATGCTTCTGATATGTAATTAGTAACTTTTGCCATTGTTATTATGTTTTTGCACGGGCGGAGGGATTCGAACCCCCATCAACGGTTTTGGAGACCGCTATTCTACCCTTGAACTACGCCCGTTTGTTAAAAGCCAGCTGATGCATCAGCACCAGGCTGGCTTTTTATTTTAACTATAAATTAGTCTAGTATTTCAGTAACCTGACCAGCACCTACTGTACGACCACCCTCACGGATAGCGAAACGTAGACCTACGCTAAGAGCGATTGGGCTAAGTAGAGTTACATCGATAGTAAGGTTATCACCTGGCATTACCATCTCAACACCTGCAGGAAGAGAAATTGTTCCTGTTACGTCAGTTGTACGAACGTAGAACTGAGGACGGTAGTTGTTGTGGAATGGAGTGTGACGTCCACCTTCTTCTTTTTTAAGGATATAAACCTCAGCTTTGAAGTGAGCGTGTGGCTTAACTGATCCTGGCTTGATAATAACCATACCACGACGGATATCAGCTTTATCAATACCACGAAGAAGTAGACCTACGTTATCTCCAGCTTCACCTCTGTCAAGGATTTTACGGAACATCTCAACACCTGTAATAGTTGAAGTAAGTTTCTCAGCACCCATACCGATGATTTCAACCGGGTCACCTGTATTAGCAACACCTGTTTCGATACGACCTGTAGCAACTGTACCACGACCTGTAATTGTGAATACGTCCTCAACCGGCATTAGGAATGGCTTATCAACGTCACGAGCAGGAAGCTCGATCCAGTTGTCAACAGCATCCATAAGTTGCATTACTGTATCAACCCATTTTGGCTCACCGTTAAGTGCACCTAGAGCCGAACCTTGGATAACTGGTCCGTTATCACCATCATATTGGTAGAAAGAAAGTAGATCTCTGATTTCCATTTCAACTAGCTCAAGAAGCTCAGCATCATCAACCATATCCACTTTGTTCATAAATACAACCATTCTTGGAACACCTACCTGACGACCTAGAAGGATGTGCTCACGAGTTTGTGGCATCGGTCCGTCAGTAGCAGCAACTACAAGGATAGCACCGTCCATCTGAGCAGCACCAGTAACCATGTTCTTAACGTAATCCGCGTGACCTGGACAGTCAACGTGAGCGTAGTGACGGTTAGCAGTAGCATACTCTACGTGAGAAGTATTAATTGTAATACCTCTTTCTTTTTCTTCAGGAGCGTTATCAATTTGATCAAAAGATTTTGCCTCAGAAAGACCTGCATCAGATAACACTTTAGTGATAGCTGCAGTCAAAGTTGTTTTACCGTGGTCTACGTGTCCGATTGTACCTATGTTAAGGTGCGGCTTCGACCTATCAAAAGTTTCCTTTGCCATGATTTAATAATTTAATCTTAGTTATATAATTAGTGTTCAAATTCTTCTAAACTTGAGCCAATGACGGGATTTGAACCCGTGACCTCTTCCTTACCAAGGAAG
>QFQM01000299.1 GCA_003243255.1 Flavobacterium psychrophilum
GATGGTATCCTTACCCTGAGCGAAATCATGACCTATGTAGAAACGCTTAAGACAGCGCCTCAATACGGAAAGTTTGGAAACGATCAGATCGGCAGTGACTTCGTTTTTGTAGTGAAGGGAAACTGAACGATTCCAAAAAGGTTATCTTAAAAAGAAATCTGAATCGTATTCTAAAAATTCATGCTCCGTTAAGTCTGTCATCACTGAGTAAATAAACGGTGCGCTGTCAACTGGTCTACCTCTGGAAAATCAAGTACCCCTGCGCCTCTCAGTTACGAGGGCACAGCTGCAATGAAATCAAATCGCTTCGGATAACCGCGTGAATCAGTTGTCGCCTATTTTTTCAATTCTTTAATGACAAATTGTACCACCTTTCTGATAGCTATCATGGTGGCAGCAGCGGTCAGGATAAGCATTTGGTCTCCAGACAGTCGCTGATGGTTAGACGGCCAGAAGGAGGTGATTGTATTAAAAGCCTTCACCCGTTCTCATTCTACTTATCAGATTGAAATTCCATGTAAAAGTTTTGAGGCGGTTGCCTCTGAGCACTTAACGTTACTAAACGTTCCTGCTACTTAAGAGGAAAATCCGAAACCCGCCTTTACAAAGTAGCGGGTAGCAAACCGTTGCTGCAAGAATCTGAGCATGTATTTCGTAAACCTCCTCGCATCATGCAGGTACACCATCCGGTAATTCGCGTTGGTGTTTACGGATTGCATTGATCACAATAGCACGGATCTTCCCAGAACTTGTTCGAGGGATAGTCTATTTCTTTGGTGAATAAACACTGCTGACATTGATGAATCTCACTGACAATCGACCTTGTTGGTGTCTTACAACAGGCACAAGGAAGGCCAAAAGTTAAATCAACGACTCCGAAACCGGGACAATGGCATTGGGGGCACTGTAACCGGATTTTCTTAATAAGTCTCTGAACTGCCCTCTCGATAACATTCATTCGGGTGGGATTGAACATCGCCCGCATATCGGTTTCAACATAAGCACATCCGTACTTTTCCATCAAAAAGCATAAGGAAGCATGTAACACTTTCCAATCGGTTATACCCTTAAACACATCCATCGGCTCCTGGCTCGATTTCCTGACAATCAAACCATGAGACGGAAATCCGGAATTCAGAGCAAATTCCTCCAGCTGTTTTGTATTGCAGATCGAAGTGCCTGCAAAATTAGTATCCATACTTAATTCGCTACCGATGATTTCAATGCCATTCATTCTATCTTTTAAAAGAATGATTTCCTCGTTGGCAGGTATAAAACAAATGGCAGGATGAGCACCAAACGATCCCTCACTTGCTATGGCCAGGTCACATTGTGAGAACTGCATTGCCATAAGGCATTTTTCTCTTGCAGAGGTAAGCGCATCGGATTTCCTCTCCACTTCTCCCGTAAATGTTCCGATAGAATCGGTGTCCAGGTCCAAAGGAACCTGACACTTCACTCCTAACGCCTGACTTAGTAGCGGAGCGATGACTTTCTCCTTCCCATGCCGGGTGGCAATTACAAGATTTCTTCCGCTAAAAGGTTCTGAGGTCCAAAGCGTATTCACAAAAAATGATCTGTACGTACAACATGAACGGGATGATAAAAGGCAATCATCGTTGTCTTGTTCCGGTATGGGCTAGCAGACCGGTCAAGAGTGATGTTTTTTCCCGTCATGGTCTATCTGAAGAAAAGGAGATGTGTATCGCTGAACTGATTTGAAGTGTAGCGTTTATGGCTTTCGCTTCCATCAGCAACTGCTGCAGTTTTTCCATTTGCATGGTCAATTCCGGAATTCGCTTTTGAGCGATCTCATCCTCTATTCCATAACGTTCATTCGAGCTTAAGTTTTTTAAGCGGTGAAAAGTAAGCTTCGATGCAAAAACATTCATCAGAATTTCCCTGGCATCATCGGGATGAAACCTTCCATCAATCAGTGTCAGTGTTGTCGTGTTGTCCATAGCGTTGATTAAGAGTTGATTTATCCGCGACAAAACTCCGGAAGTTCACTCATTAATTTTTATTGATATTTATAATGCCAGCCATAAATACTATTTATCCATTCAACAGGAGATATAAAACTATTTTTGTTTGCACAACCTTTATCCGGCTTATTAATAACGATTAGCCGGACTGTATACTCCTTTCTTACTTTCTGATCAGAAATAATGCGATAACGAAAAGTTACTCGTGACTTCGTTTATACTTTAAACGGTGAGTAGGTCCGTCTGATTAAATGCACATGTTATTGGGTAGTTCGCTTGGGCTTTTGATTTAATTGCGTTTATAAAAAATAAATTCTCCGCCTTCATCCCCCACACCCTTCAAGGGGCTGCCCATGGGGTTTTGCTGATTTGCTTCTGTCACTTTCGTTTTTACAAATTGTATGAGGTCTGAGGCAGCTACTTTCTCATCCTTAATCTATTTAAGAAATTCCATAAATCCTTGTGCAAACGGACTATTAGTAGTGACGTAAGTGCAGCAGCAACTTTTGTATTGGCAACGTAGCGTCAGGTTATAGCGTGGAGGGCTTCCGTACACCAACGAAAGCGGTTTTTGGGTAATGGCTTGAATACTACTTATGTTAGTGGCGATGACTTACACCCCAACACTGCCGGAAACAATGCGGTTGAAACGTCTTTAGATACAATACTATAAATAGAAAAAATCTTTAGTGGATAAGTAATGATCTTTCGGCAAGATTTTAATTTGATCCTCTGTAAATTTCTCAGAAATAAAAAGACCTTCTTCGCGCTAAAATGCCACTAAAAAACCCTCTTCAATAACTCTTACAATTATCCCGTTGTAATCATTACCGTTGTAAAATATTGATACTTCATTGTAGGGTACCATCACTTTCAAATTGGCTTTGTGTTATAAGAAATGATTATTTCATGTCACAAAATGCAAAAGCCACTGAATATCAGTGGCTTACGTTGAATTATGTAGTCTGTACGGGACTAACTAATTTTTTATAAAGCTCTTATTTTAAAAGGCTAATAATTTCAATAGAACATACTGTCTCTAAACTCCCCCTTGCTAAATCAATTATCAATAAATAAAAATAAGCAATTTTTGTTACGTTATAAACTTCTAATCAAATAATTATTCGTACTGATATACTGTTGACTGTTACAGATTTTTTCTCGTTGATTCGCCCCTTAAGTTCGAAGCAGCGAGCTTTTGTTTGCAAATAGCCGGTCTAGTTTGGCATCAGCTAAAGTTGGTTTCTGAGTAAAATCCAAGAGAGCAAGTCTAAATCACCTACTCCTTTTCCATGTACTCCTTTCAAATAAATGAATTCCTCTTTACCAGAAATTAAATAAACACCTTATCTCTTAGATAAAAACTTATTCAGTAACCAGCTCTTTCATAAAAACATAATCGTCTAGGGGTAATTTTAGATTCTCACCTATTTTAGAAATCAGAAGAAAATATTTTTGATCTATTTTAATCTCGTGTTCATATAATTGCGTTACTATTATTTCGAAACACAACCCGTATTCATGATATTCGAGATAATCATTTGCGTTATCGATGTCCCGGCTTTGAAGGCCAAAACCCTTTGCACCTTCAATAAGGCTAAGAAGAAGCTTGCGAATTGTTGTAAACATATCTATATAGGAAATGCAGTTATTATTTCGGTTGCCGTTGTTATCACTTTAATCTTTACTCCTTCAAAAGTTCCTTCAACTACATATTTTACTGGTTGGCCATTCTTCGTAAATGCTGCTCCAGTTTTTCCTGTCTGTTGTATCCATTTATTATTTGCTACCACATCCAAAACTGCGTGCATTATTTTACTCTTACTCCACGATACAGGAAACATACTTTTTATTCCTATTATTCCATTATAAAATGCTTTAAGACTACCAAACCATGCATGTCCTTATCCGTTCCAAAAGATAATATCTAATATTAAAACGGGTACAGCTGAGACGCGCAATTCTGGCATTGTAGGACACAAGTGATTTAATGTTTATCTTAACGTATTGATTAATAGCGGACTAATCGAGTACGTCATTTACAATTCCTGTTGTGATGCGCCTCGCGACAAGCCAAATCAAATACATTCATAAGATGGAACGAAAAAACAACAATGTAAATACCAACCTAAAGAATTTGGACCTAAGTCAACACAAGTATCATTTATTATTTTTTTATTACTGGATTTAAGACTAATGATTTCATGCTTTTTCCATGTCCCGTCTAACCATTGATATGTGGTCTTACTTTCGATGTATGCTTTTTCTAGTGGAAAAGAACTAATTAATTCAGATGGAGGTGTCATAAGACGATCTTGAGTTGGGAAAACGTATTCAAACTTTTCCAAGTCTGAAATCACACCTAATTTAATTAACCTATAACTATCTTCTTTTGGATCACCTTGGTACTTGATTTGTATAATGTGTTGGTTTGTTACAAACTCATAGTAACTATACAAATTATCAGGTTCATTATCCTGATAAAAGTTAACCCAATAATTCTTTCCTTTATTGAATGCATATGTAGCCGAATCTCTTTGATTAAGAAAAAACGTAAGAACCTTCTTATCTTGTGACTCACCCATTTGAATGTATGGATAATCCAAATGTGTTTGTTGAATTTCATCCATACCTGTTAGTGTGCGCATGTCAATATCTTTATAATATTTAACAACCGCTTTTTCTTTTTCGGAACATGCCAATATTAAAGGAAAGAATAGAAATAAAAACAAAAACTTCATCATAGATTTTATTGATTAGAATTAACCTCCGAATACGTAGCACCATC